>NZ_JBHSZO010000005.1:0-202293 GCF_042663125.1 Streptomyces polyrhachis
GGGTGCGGCGGCGGGGGCGGGCGGGGCGGCGCTGGGGGCGCTCGGGCTGGCGGCGGCCGAGGCGGTGGTACGGGCGCGGCTGCGGCCGGGTCAACTGCCCCCGCTCCCCCAGCGGATCGCGATGAGCGGCGCGCTGGCGGCGTCGCTGGGCTGGGCGGCGGGGCGGGTGGCGGGGGCCGGTCCGCTGGCGGTGGGCACGGTCGCCGGGGCGGCGGCCGGGGCGCTGGGGCTGCGGCCGCAGAAGGTGGCGCTGGGGCCGGTGGTCGGCGCGGCGGTGGGCGGGGCGGTCCGCGGGCGGGCGAGGCGGGGGCCGGGGGATGGCGGGCTGGGCGCCGGCGGGCGGGACGTCCGTACGCGCGGCGCCGAGGCCGAGCGGGCGGCGGCGGCGCCCACCGCCGCCGTGGTCTCCTTCCGTACGCTCTCGGCGCTGCTCTTCCGCGATCCGCAGGTCAGCCTGGTCGCGCAGGAGGTCCCGGCCGAGGAGCTGCCGTTCGTGGTGCCGCGCGCCGCGCGCTCGCGCTACGTCGGCACCGGCTACGTACGGGAGTTGGCGGCGGAGCTGGGCGGTACGTACACCGCCGGGGAGCCCGACCTCGGCATCGTCGCCTCGCTCGACGACCTCGCCGGGCCGGACTTCGACCCGGCGCGCGTGGACGCGCGGGTGCGGGAGTTCTACGAGCACACCGCGCGCTTCACCCTGGACATCGTGCCCGAGTGGCGCACCTGGGTGCGCCCGGCCTACCTCCTCTACCGCACCTTCGTGGCCCGCCCGCTGGGGCAGGCGAACGTGCCGATGAACCAGCGCGAGACCCAGCGCGGCATGCGCTCGCGGATCGACACCGTCACCCCGGCAAAGGGCGGGGCGCCCACGGTGCGCGGCTGGATCCGCAGCTACGCCGACACCGACGACCCGATCTACGTCGGTATCTACACCACGTACCGGCACGGCGGCGAGGGCTTCGTCAGCGTCGGCTTCCCGCTGCCGCAGGCGAGCTTCACCGCCACCCTGCGGCCGTCCGGGCGCCCGGACGGCGGGCTGTCGCTGAGCAGCAGGGCGGCGGCGCGCGCGGACGGCGCCGTCGACCAGCCGGGGCACTACCTGAGCTATGTGGACGAGGAGAGCGGCGGGCTGACCACCCTGGCCGTGCACGGCTTCGCGGAGGAGCTGGACGTGTACGTGGCGGACGGCGAGCTGCGCGCCGAGCACGCGTTCTCGCTCTTCGGCATCCCGTTTCTGGTGCTTCGCTACCGGATGTCCCCCAAGGGCTAGCGGCAGGAGCGGGGGCGGCCGTACGGGGCGCGGCCCAATCCGCCATACTGCGCGCTGTGGAGCCGAATCGAGGTCAGAACATCACGCCGGTCAACGCCGCCGCCACCGATCCCTCCGCCCTTCCCGGGCTGATCGTGCCACGGCCCCGTACGACCGAGGAACCGCAGGAGGCGCCGGCCCCGGAGGAGGAATCCGCCGGGGCGGCGGAGTCCGAGGTGGCGGAGCCTGAGGCGGCGGAGCCGGTCGGGCTGCTGGAGAAGGCCGCCCCCGACACCTCCGCGGACGCCGCCGAGGACTCCGAAGTCGCCCCCGAGTCCGTCGAGTTGGAGTTCTCCGACCGCCGGGGCTCCGTCGTCGCCGACGCCGCCGGGATGCGCTTCACCCTCGACGACACCGAGGCGGAGTTCGACTGGGAGGAGATCGGCGCCGTCGAGTACGCCACGTCGCGCTTCGGCCGCCGCCTCACGGTGACGGTGCACCTGCGCGGCCGCAAGCTCTACGAGACGGACGTCACGGCGCCCGACAAGGCCGCCCTCGCCCGCTGGACGAAGTCCCTGGACGAGCTGATGGACGCCCGTTTCGACGACTGAGTCGACAACTGGGTCGACAACTGGGTCGACAACTGGGTCGACGGAGCCCGTACCCCCGCATCCCCGAGCGCGGACCACTCGCCACTGGCGGGTGGTCCGTCTCCGCGTTGCGGTGACGTAACGCCGGTGTCACCGCCCCTTGACCCCGTATCCACGCGATTGCATACTCGCCTCGCGGAAGTTAATCGATTGAACTAGCGCGGGGCGGGGTGGGGACGGTCATGGCTCGGGTGCGGATGTCCGATGTCGCCGCCGTGGCGGGCGTGTCGACGGCGACGGTGTCGCTGGTGCTCAGCGGGGCCGGCAGCCACCGCATCTCGGCGCAGACGCAGGCGAGGGTGCGGGAGGCGGCCGAGGCGGCGGGCTACGCGCCCAACTCGGTGGCCCGCAGTCTGCGCACGCAGCGGACCGGGATGATCGGCCTGCTGTCCGACACCATCGCCACCACGCCGTTCGCCGGCCGGATGCTGGCGGGGGCGAACGACGCGGCCCGCACGCACGGGCGCCTGATGGTGCTGGTGGACACCGACGGCGACGCGTCCCGGGAGCGGCAGGCGATCGAGGCGCTGACCGGGCAGCGGGTCGACGCGATGATCTACGCCCGGATGTGGCACCAGGTGGCCGACGCCCCGGTGGGGCTGCCCCAGGGCAGCGTCTTCCTGGACTGCCGTCCGTCGAGGGGGAGTTGGCCGACCGTGGTGCCGGACGACCGGGACGGCGGGGCGGCGGCGACCCGGGAGCTGGTGGCCGCGGGCCACCGGCGGATCGCCTACCTCGACGCGCCAAAGAGCGCCGGCCTGATCGCCTCGGCGCTGCGGCACCAGGGGTACCTCCAGGTGCTGGCCGAGGCCGGCATCACCCCCGACCCGGCCCTGCACGTGCGGGCCGGGACGGACGCGGAGGGCGGGCGGGCCGCCGCCGGGGAGCTGCTCGACCTGCCTGCCGAGCGCCGGCCGACCGCGCTGTTCTGCTTCAACGACCGGATGGCGATGGGCGCCTACACCGCGGCCCACCGCCGGGGGCTGCGCATTCCGGACGACCTGTCGATCGTCGGCTACGACGACCAGCAGCTGATCGCCGCCGAACTCGACCCGCCGCTCACCACGGTCGCCCTGCCGCACTACGAGATGGGGCGCTGGGCGATGGAGGTGGCGCTCGGGGAGCGGGAGGCCGATCCGGCCGAACCGCACCACATGCGGTGCCCGATCATCCGTCGGGACTCCGTGGGTCCGCCGCCGCCCTGGTCGGGGGACCGATAACGGCGGCGAACCCCCCGTACGAAAACGGCAGTTGGCGCTGCCGTCCGCTGGAGAAACCACACGGCAGTTGGCGCTGCCGCTCACTCGGGGGCCGACCGACGGCCGGCCCCGGGAAAGGGACCACCTGATGCGCAATCCCCTCGCGATCGTAGCAGCGGCGAGCCTGCTCGCAACGGCCGTACTGACCGGCTGCGCCAAGGCCGGTGAGGACACCGCCTCCGACGACGGCCCGGCGAAGGTCACCATGTGGACCCACTCGGCCGGCAACCCGGGCGAGCTGGCCGTCTACAAGCAGCTCATCGCCGACTTCAACGCCTCGCAGGACGACTACCAGGTCGTCCAGCAGAACTTCCCGCAGGGCGCCTACAACGACGCCATCACCGGCGCCGCCGCCGCGAAGAAGCTGCCCTGCCTGCTCGACATGGACGGTCCGATCATGCCGAACTGGGCGTGGGCCGGATACCTCCAGCCGCTCGACCTGCCCAAGACGATCACCGACAAGCTGCTCCCGACCGCGGTCGGCAGCTACGACGGCAAGATCTACTCCGCCGGCTACTGGGACGCGGCGATGGCGATCTTCGCCCGTACCTCCGTGCTGGAGAAGAACAAGCTGCGCGTCCCGACGATCGACCGGCCCTGGACGCAGGCCGAGTTCGACGCCGCGCTCACCACGCTCAAGGGCGCCGGGTACAAGACCCCCGTCGACCTCGGCGCCGCCGACACCGGCGAGTGGTGGCCGTACGCCTACTCCTCCATGCTGCAGAGCGCGGGCGGCGACCTGATCGACCGCTCCACGATGAAGTCCGCCGACGGCGTCCTCAACAGCCCCGACTCGGTGCGCTTCCTCACCTGGTTCCAGAACGCCTTCGAGAAGGGCTGGGCCGACCACGCGGGCCCGGTCGGCAACCAGCGCTTCATCGACGGCAAGGTCGCCCTCAGCTACACCGGCGTGTGGAACGCCAAGGACGCGGTGGAGAAGGTCGGCGACGACCTCGCCATCCTGCCTCCGGTCGACTTCGGCAAGGGCGCGAAGATCGGTGGCGGCTCCTGGCAGTGGGGCATCTCCACCGGCTGCTCGGGCAAGGCCGCCGAAGGCGCCCGCAAGTACCTGGAGTTCAGCTTCCAGGACAAGTACCTGACGGCGTTCTCCGACAGCCAGGTCGTCATCCCCGCTACCGACAGCGCCGCCGCGGCCTCGAAGTACTTCGGCCCGAACGGCAAGCTGAAGACCTTCGCCGAGCTGTCGAAGAAGTTCGCGCTGTCCCGCCCGGCCACCCCCGCGTACCCGGTGATCTCGACCTCCTTCGAGAAGGCCGCCAAGGCCGCGATGGACGGCCAGGATCCGAAGGAAGCCCTGGACGAGGCCGTGCAGTCGATCGACAGCGACCTCAAGTCCAACGGCTACGGCGACTGATCCCGCTCGGGTGCGGAAGTCCCCCCGCGCGGGGGGACTTCCGCACCCGACCTGAGGCCGCACGCACCTTGAGGGGAGGGACGACGCGCCCGCCGTCCCTCCCCGGCCCAGCCCCGAAAGGCATCCCATGACGGCGAACCATCCGTCGCGTCCGGCCCGCGAGCCGGACGACCCGGTCGGTACGGACGTGAGCACCGCCCGTACCACCAGCGGCCCCGCGCGGGCCTTCGGCACCGCTCCGGCGAAGGCCGCCAGGCGCCGGCGCCCCAGCTCCTCCGCGCGCGGTGAGCGGCGGGCCGGATGGGCGATGATGAGCCCCGCCGCCCTGCTGCTCCTGCTCTTCCTCATCATCCCGGTGCTGCTCGGCTTCGCGCTCTCCTTCACCAACGCGCGGCTGATCTCCCCCGAGCCGCTGCGGTTCGTCGGCCTGGAGAACTTCCGGCGGGCTTTCACCGTCGACCCGACCTTCTTCAAGTCGATGCGCAACACCTTCGCCTTCGCCGCCGTGGTCGTGCCCGTACAGGCGGGTCTGGGGCTGGTGCTGGCCCTGCTGGTCAACCAGAAGCTGCGCGGCGTCACCGCCTTCCGGGTCATCTTCTTCATCCCGGTCGTCACCTCGATCGTCGTGGTGTCGATCCTGTGGAAGTTCATGTACCAGCCCGACGGCGTCGTGAACTCCTTCATCGACACCGTCACCTTCGGCGCCTGGCAGGGCGCCGCCTGGCTCAACGACCCCGGCACCGCCCTCGGCGCGATCATCGTGCTGTCGATCTGGCAGGCGGTCGGCTTCCACATGCTGATCTGGCTGGCCGGCCTCCAGACCATCCCCGAGGAGCTGTACGAGGCGGCGCGGATGGACGGCGCGGGCCTGTGGCAGCAGTTCCGCCACGTCACCTGGCCCTCGCTGCGCGCCACCCGCGTCTTCGTCCTGATCACGATCACGATCGCCGCGCTCGGGCTGTTCGTCCAGGTGGCGGTGATGACCCAGGGCGGCCCGGTGGACTCCACCTCCACGCTCGTCTACCACGCGATCCGTACCGGATACAGCCAGCAGCAGGTCGGCTACGGCTCGGCGATCTCGCTGGTCTTCTTCGTCATCGTGCTCGTCATCGCGCTGATCCAGCGCCACCTCACCCGCGAGAAGGACTGACCGATGGCCGCCAACATCCCCCACCCCGCCCCGGGGCGTGCGAAGAGCGAGCGGGCCCTGCGCCGTCGGCGCCGGATCTGGTCGTACACCGCCCTCGTCGCCTTCGCGGTCTTCTTCCTGTTCCCGCTGGTCTTCCTGTTCGTCGCGAGCCTGAAGCCGGACAGCCAGATCCTCTCCGACATGAGCGGCTGGCGGTCCTTCCTGCCGGTCGGCGACATCAGCCTGGACAACTACGCGGGCGTCTTCGAGCGGGTGCCCGTGGGGCGGTTCATGGTCAACTCGCTGCTCGTCACGGTCCTCATCGTCGTCTTCGGTCTGATCGTCAACTCGATGGCCGGGTTCGCGCTGTCCCGGCTGCGCTGGCGCGGCCGGGGACTGGTCCTGGCGATCATCATCGCCACGCTGATCGTGCCCTTCGAGACGATCGCCGTGCCCCTGGTCTACTGGGTCGCGCAACTGCCGACGCTCGTGCTGGAGGGCGGGCAGATCAAGTACGACATCGGCTGGCTCAACACCTACCAGGTGCAGATCATCCCCTTCGTCGCCAACGCCTTCTCGGTGTTCCTCTTCGCCCAGTACTTCTCCACCATCCCCACCTCGATCGACGAGGCGGCGCGGATCGACGGCGCCGGCTGGTTCACCATCTACCGGCGGATCATCGTGCCCCTGTCCGGACCCGCCTTCGCGACGGTGGCGATCCTGACATTCCTGCCCGCCTGGAACCAGTACCTGTGGCCGCTGATGGTCGCGCAGGACGAGAGCCTGCGCCCGGTCATGGTCGGCCTGCAGTACTTCTTCCAGGACAACCCGGCCTGGGGCGAGATCATGGCGTACGCGGCGATGATCACACTGCCGGTGCTGGTCGTCTTCCTCGCCTTCCAGCGCGCTTTCGTCTCCAGCGTCGCGGCCAGCGGCGTCAAGGGCTGACCCGGGCGCCGCGCCCCGGTGCCGCCCCTTCCCCGCTGCCCCGCTGCCCCGCTTCCCCGCTTCCCCCTGCCCGCACCCGACCCCGCCGTCCGGCACCGGCGCGGGTCTGCGCGGCCCGCCCCGAAAGGCCCCCATGTACGCGCTTCCCGACTCCTGGGTCTGGGACTTCTGGTTCGCCGACGACGGAGAGGAGTACCACCTCTTCTTCCTCTACGCCTCCCGCGCCCTGCACGACCCCGAGGCCCGCCACTACCGCGCCTCCGTCGGCCACGCCGTCTCCCGCGACCTGCGCGACTGGACCCGCGTCGAGGACGCCCTCGTCCGCGCCGACGCGCCGGCCTTCGACGATCTCGCGACCTGGACCGGCTCCACCGTCCAGGGCCCCGACGGCACCTGGCACCTCTTCTACACCGGCTCCACCCGCGCCCCCGACGGCGTCAGGAACATCCAGCGCGTCGCCGTCGCCACCTCCACCGACCTGCGCACCTGGCACCGTTCCGGCGGCGAACCGCTGCTCAGTGCCGACGGCGAGTGGTACGAAACCCTCGACTCCGGCGCCTGGCACGACGAGGCGTTCCGCGACCCGTGGGTCTTCGCCGACCCCGAAGGCGAGGGCTGGCACATGCTGATCACCGCCCGCGCCACCGAGGGCGAGCCCTTCGAACGCGGCGTCGTCGGCCACGCCCACTCCACCGACCTGCGGACCTGGGAGCTGCGCCCGCCGCTCTCGGCGCCGACCGCGCACGGCTTCGGTCAACTGGAGGTCATGCAGGTCGAGATCGTCGACGGGAGGCCGCTGCTGCTGTTCTCCTGCCTGGCCGCGCACGCCTCGACGTCCCGGGCCGCCGTGGAGAGCCGGGGCGGAATCTGGGCGGCGCCCGCGAGCAGCCTCCTCGGCCCGTACGACATCGACG
The DNA here is from genome assembly GCF_042663125.1 of Streptomyces polyrhachis. Taxonomy (NCBI): domain Bacteria; kingdom Bacillati; phylum Actinomycetota; class Actinomycetes; order Kitasatosporales; family Streptomycetaceae; genus Streptomyces; species Streptomyces polyrhachis. The sequence goes on from NZ_JBHSZO010000005.1 coordinate 7,525, forward strand.
CAGCCACCCTCGTCACCGACGACCGCTACTACAGCGGTCGCCTCATCCGCCGTCGCGCGGACGGCCGTTGGGTGCTGATGGCCTTCCACCACACCGGCCCCGACGGCGCCTTCGTCGGCACGATCAGCGACCCGATGCCCGTCAGCTGGGACGGCGCGCGGCTGACGCTGACCGACCCCGCCGGCTGACCTCACCCCACTGACGTGGCCGACCGCCGGGCGCCCGCCCTCCCGCAGCGAAGGAGTACGACGTTGAACGCCAAGACCGCCATGGCCCTGGGCCTGGGATGCGCCCTCACCGCCTGGAGCCTGCTGGGCTCGGGCCCGGTGGGCGCCGCTCAGGCCACCACCGCTCAGGCCACCGCCGCCACCTCCGCCGCGGGCGCCGCGGCGGCCTCCAGCGCGGCGCCCGGCTACCGTTCGCAGTACCACTTCAGCGTTCCCGACCACTGGAAGAACGACCCTCAGCGGCCGATCTTCCTCGACGGCGCCTTCCACTACTACTACCTCTACAACGCCGACTACGGCACCAAGGTCGGCACCGCCTGGCGGCACGCCACCACCACCGACAACGTCTCCTTCGCCGACCAGGGCGTCGCCGCGCCCAAGGAGACCAACGCCAACTACGACCTGTGGTCGGGCTCGGCCGTCATCGACACGCACAACACCGCCGGATTCGGTGCCGGCACGGTGATCATGCTGGTGACGCAGATGGACCACCCGACCCCGCAGCAGATCACCGACGCCTCGGGCCCGCAGGCGCAGTTCCTCTGGTACTCCACCGACGGGGGCCGCAACTTCCGCCCGTACGGGGAGAGTCCCGTCATCCCCAACGGCGGCCGCCGGGACGCCCGCGACCCGAAGGTCGTCTGGGACGCGGCCCGCGACCGCTGGGTCGCCGCGATCGCCGAAGGCGACCGGATCAGCTTCTCCACCTCCCCCGACCTGAAGAACTGGACGCGTGTCTCGGAGTTCGTCAACGACCAGCTCGGCACCCTGGAATGCCCCGACCTCTTCCAGCTCCGCGCCGATGACGGCACCCTGCACTGGGTGCTGGGTCTGAGCGCCAACGGCTACCGCACCGGCGACCCCAACACCTATGCGTACTGGACAGGCGACTTCGACGGCACCCGCTTCACGCCCGACAAGACGGCGCCGCAGTGGCTGGACCAGGGCTTCGACTGGTACGGAGCGGTGAGCTGGGAGGACCCCGCCGCGCCGCTGGAGCGCCGCTTCGCCATGGGCTGGATGAACAACTGGACCTACGCCCACACCACCCCGTCGTGGCCCACCGACGGCTTCAACGGCACCGACTCCATCGTCCGCACCATCAACCTCAAGCGCTACAGCGACGGGTACGCCCTGGCCTCGCGCCCGGTCGACACCCTCGCCGACCACGCCACCGCCACCCGCGACCTCGGCGACCTCACCGTGAACGGCGTGCTGCCGCTCGACTACCAGGGCGACGCCTACCAGCTGGAGGCCGACGTCAGCTGGCAGACCGCCACCAACATCGGCGCCCAGCTGCGCGTCTCCGCCGACGGCACCCGGCACGCCGACGCCGGCGTCACCACGGGCCCCGGCGCCTACAGCTACCTCAACCGCGGCCAGACCGGGAACCCGGGCCCCATGGGTGGGAAGTACGAGACCCGGGGCGCCTTCGACCCGGCGAAGAAGAAGGTCCGCCTGCGCATCCTCGTCGACCGCACCTCCGTCGAACTGTTCGTCGACGACGGCCGCCAGACCCACACGCAGCTCGTCTTCGCCGACCCGGCGGACAAGGGCCTGAAGCTCTACGCCTCCGACGGACCCGCCACCTTCGCCAACGTCAGGATCACCGAGTTCGCCGGCCTCGACCAGCGCCCGGCCACGGTCCTCGCGGACTTCGAAGGCGGCTCGTACGGCAGCGGCTGGAGCGCCACCGGCGACTTCACCGGTACCGCCCCCGTCACCTGGGACGCGCCGGGCCGGGTCGGCACGGCGTACGCGGACACCTTCGTCCCCGGCCGCGACAGCGCCACCGGCACGCTCACGTCGCCCGCCTTCACCATCGACCGGCGCGCGCTCCACCTCCTGATCGGCGGCGGCCGCCACCCGCTCGGGCAGCCCGGAGCGACCTCGGTGAACCTGCTGGTCGACGGGCAGCCCGTCCGTACCGCCACCGGCTTCGACAGCGGTGAGCTGAGGCCGGTGCGCTGGAACCTGGACGACCTCCAAGGCCGTCGCGCGCAGCTGCAGATCCTGGACGACGCGAGCGGCGACTGGGGGCACCTGATGGTCGACCAGGTCGTCCTCAGCGATTGACAAGGCTGTCCGCGGGTGCGGGCGGTGCGCCCGTTCCCGGCGCACCGCCCGCACCCGTCCGCACCGCATCTCGTTCCGCCCCGCACAGGCCCACCCAGGAGCAGCCGAGTCCCATGGCAGAACCCGCCACCGCAGACGTCGACTTCCTCGTCATCGGCGAGTGCGTCGCCGACATCGTCCGCACCCCCGGCCGCCGCGACCGCCCGCATCCCGGCGGCAGTCCCGCCAACGTCGCCTACGGGCTCGCCCGGCTCGGCCGGCGCACCGCCCTGCTCACCCAGCTCGGCGACGATCCGTACGGCGAGCTGATCCGCACCCATCTCACCGCCGCCGGCGTGGACGTCCTGACGGACTCCCGGCCGGTGGCCACGCCCACCGCCGTGGTCACCCTGGACGAACACGGCGCCGCCGCCTACGAGTTCACCATCGACTGGAGTCTCGCGGCGAGCGAGCCGCCCCGCGCCCGCCACGTCCACCTCGGCTCGCTCGCCTCGGTGCGCGAACCCGGCGCGGCCGTCGCCCGGCGGCTGCTGCGCGAGGCGCGCGCCGCCGGCGCCACCGTCTCCTACGACCCCAACATCCGTCCCGCGCTGTTCGGTGAGCGCGCGGCCGGCCTCGCCGCCGTCGAGGACTGCGTGGCCCTCAGCGACCTGGTCAAGGCCAGCGACGAGGACCTGGCGTGGCTCTACCCCGGTGTCCCCGTCCGGGACAGTGCCGCCCGCTGGCTCGGCCTCGGGCCCGGCACCGTCATCGTGACCATGGGCGGCGAGGGGGCCTTCGCCCTCACCGCCGACGGCGAGACGCGTATCGAAGCGCCGCCGACCGCCGTCGTCGACACCGTGGGCGCCGGTGACTCCTTCATGTCCGCCGTCCTGGCAGTCCTGCCCGCCGCCCGCCCTGGCCCGGACGTGCTGGCCCGGGCGCTGCGGACGGCCGCCGCGGCCGCCGCGATCACGGTCTCGCGCGCCGGGGCCGACCCGCCCACCGCCGCCGAGCTCGCCGCCGCCCGACCCGGGGCCCGTACGGGCTGATCCGGTCGGCGTACGGGGGTGGGGCCCCTTCCCCAACTACTGGGCTGGCAGGGGGTGTTCAGCCGCGCCGCGACGTCGTCAGGCGTCCTCGCGGAACTCGCACCACACCGCCTTGCCCTCGCCGCGCGGCTCGACGCCCCAGCTGCCCGCCAGTTCGTCCAGCAGCAGCACGCCGCGGCCGGAGGAGGCCAGTTCGCCGGGGTGGCGGCGGTGCGGGAGGGCCGCGCCGGTGTCGGCGACCGCCAGGCGCAGGAGGCGGTGGCCGGGCGGGCCGGTGAGGTCGGCGCGGACCTCGGCGGGGCCGCCGGTGTGGAGCATGACGTTGGCGAGCAGCTCGGAGAGCGCCAGCACCGCCGCGTCGCGCGAGTCGGGGTGCTGCCAGTCGTGGAGCATGCCGCGCAGCTTGCCGCGGGTGTCGGCGATCCGCTCGCGTTCGTCCTGCGGGACGACCAGCTTCAGCCGCCGGGCACTGTCCCGTCCGCCGTCCTCCCCCTGCGCGCGGGCGCGGTCGGCGCGCAGCAGGACCAGCGCGATGTCGTCGTCGCTGTGGTGGGAGTGGGGGCCCGGGTAGCGGTCGGCGCCGGGGCCGGCGACCACGTCGACCAGGGCGTCGGCGACGGCCTCCAGCGGCTTGCCCACGGTGTCGTGGAACGCCCGCTGCAGGCGCTCCTGGCCGGTGTAGAGGTCGTGGCCGCCGTTCTCCGCCAGTCCGTCCGTGCAGAGCATCATCGTCTCCCCCGCCGCCAGGACGTGCGGGGTGACCGGGTAGTCGGGGTCCTCCTCGATGCCCAGCGGCAGGCCGCCCTCGGTGGGGTGGATGAGCATGGTGCCGTCCGCCAGCGTCAGGACGGGGTCGAGGTGGCCGGCGCGGGCGACGGCCATGGCGCCGGTGGCCGGGTCGATCTCCAGGTAGAGGCAGGTCGCGAAGCGCTCGTCCGCCTCGCCCTCGCCGAGGCGGTGCAGGAAGCGCGAGGCGCGGCGCAGGACCACCTCGGGGTCGTGGCCCTCGCTGGCGTAGGCGCGGATGGCGATCCGCAGCTGGCTCATCACCCGGGCGGCCCGCACGTCGTGGCCCTGGACGTCTCCGATGACCACGGCGATCTTCCCGGTGGGCAGCTCGATCACGTCGTACCAGTCGCCGCCGATGCTCAGGCCCGTACCGGTGGGCACGTAGCGGGCGACGAGTGCGAGCCCCTCGACCGCCGGCAGGTCGCCCGGCATCATGCTGCTCTGCAGTTCGTCCGCGGACTCCCGCTCGCTGTCGTGGGCCTGGGCGCGGTCGAGGGCCTGGGACAGCATCCGTGCGACGGTCGCCAGCACGGTCCGCTCCTCCGGGGCGAAGGCGGTCTCCTCGCGGAAGGCCAGCACCCACACGTCGCGCACGCCGTCACGGGTGGTCAGGGGCAGGTAGGCCCAGGAGTTCATGCCCGCGCGCTCGGCCGGGTCCCACACGGCCGGGAAGCGGCGGCGGAACTCCTCGCGGCTGACGAGGTAGACCGGCTTCCCGGTGCGCGCCACCTCGCAGGAGGGGGCGACGGTGGCGAGCGGCAGCGGGGGGAAGTCCGTGCGCTGCGCCCAGGAGCCGTGCCGGCTGATGATGCGCAGGTGGTCGTCCTCCTGTACGAGGACAGCCTGCCCGGCGGGGGTGAGGCCGGGCAGGGCGAGCGCGGCGGCCGTCCGCAGGACCGCGTCGGTCGAGGGGGCCTCGGCGAGGGCCCGCCCGGCGTCCAGCAGGAACGCCTCCCGGGAGAGCTGCCGCTCCCTCGGGACGTCGCCCAGGGCGGGCTCCGTCACCTCCTGGACGGTGCCGGAGGCGGTACGCGCCTGCGGGTCGCCGAACCGCAGCCGCACCCGCAGCCGGCGCAGCACCGCGCCGTCGGGGTCCACGACGCGGACGGTCGCCTCCGCGAAGGTGCCCTCGATGCGGGCGAGGTCGGCCGCGCCGGTCAGCCCCACGTAGTCCAGGCCGTGGATACGGGCGCGCAGGTCGGCGGGCGCCGTCCGGATCCCGGCCGTGGCGGGGTCCGGGGAGGGCAGCCCGAGGAGCTCCGCGGCCACGGCGTCGAGCGTGACCGCTCCGTCGGCCGTCGACCAGCTCCACACGCCGGTGTCGACGGCGGGGAGGACCTCCTCGGGGTGCATTTCGCCATTTTATTGGCGTTTCAGGCGTTTCGCCGGGTCGGGAGGCGGCCGTGGGGGCGGGGGTGGGCGGCGTCGCGGGTGCGGCGGTGGGCGTGGTCGTGCGGGTCGCCGCGGGCACGGGGTGCGTGCGGTGCGTGAGAGTCCACGGGCGGCGCCCTGTCCGCGTGCCGTGCGCGGGCTGTACGGGCGCCGGGGGGCGGGGAGTTGTCGGTGGGCGCCGGTACGATCTGCGCGAAGATCCGACGCGGGGGGTGCGTATGGCGTGGCCTGGGGAGCTGACGGACGCGGAGCGGCTGGTGTGGGAGGCGTTCCCGCGCGGCGGCCGGGTCGACCTGCGGACGGGGGACGCGGCGGCGGACGATCCGCGGCGGGCGGCTCAGTGGGGTCCGGAGCGGACGGTGCGGGCGGAGGTCATAGCCGCGCTGCTGCTGGGCGCCTGCGAGCCGGAGAGCGGCCACGTGGCGGCCGTGCACCTGCGGGGGGCGCGGATCACGGGCGAGCTCTTCCTGGAGCACGCGGACATCGGCTGCCACATCCGCATCCGGGACTGCGTCTTCGAGGACACGATCAACCTCTACGGCGCCCGGACGCGCAACGTCAGCATCCAGGACTCCCGGCTGCACTGCGTGGGCGCCCACTACGCGGTGGTGGAGGGGAACCTGCGGCTCTACCGCTGCCGGATAACCGACCGCGTCACCCTGCTCGGCGCCCGGATCGGCGGCAGTCTCAACCTGGGCGGGTCCACGCTGGGCTCTCCTGGATCGGGCTTCGGCCCTGGGTCCGGCTCCGGCGACGGCAGGGCGCTGGCGGCGAGCCGGCTGCAGGTCGACAGCGACGTCCTGCTCAACCAGGGCTTCACCGCCGAGGGCCTGGTCGAGCTGCGCAGCGCCCGGATAGGCGGCAGCCTGCAGCTGCGCGAGGCGCGGCTGCGGGGTGTGGGCGGGGTGGCGATGGACGCGGCGCGGCTGCGGGTCGAGGGCGATGTCTCCGGCTACAAGATGAGCGTGCGCGGGAAGGTGGGCCTGCGCGGCGCGGTCATCGCGGGCGCCCTCTTCCTGCGCGACGCGGAGCTGGCCAACCCCGGTCGGCGCACGCTGGACGCGCCGGGGGCGCGGTTCGGGGCGGACGTGGTGCTGGACCGCGACTTCCGCTCCCAGGGGGCCGTCCGGCTGGCCGCCGCCGGTATCGCCGGCCATCTCCAGCTGGGCGGCGGGGCGTTCTCGGCGCCGGGCGAGATCGCCGTCGACGCGTACGGACTGCAGACGGGCGGCGACATCGCCGCGCGCGAGGCCACGGTGGAGGGGATGCTGCGCATATCGGGCGCGCAGCTCACCGGCCGCCTCGACCTCACCGGCGCCCGGCTGCGCAGTGGTGACGCGACCACCTCGCGCACCGTGCTCTCCCTGCGGCAGACCACGGTGCGGGAGGTGACGCTCTCCACCGCGCAGCCCCCGGCGGGCACGGTGGACCTGCGGTACGCGACGATCGGGCTGCTGCACGACGACCCGGCGACCTGGCCGCCGCGCATCCGCCTGGACGGCGCCTCCTACCAGCAGCTCGACACCCCGCTCCCGGCCGCCGAGCGGCTGCGCTGGCTGGCCCGCGACGAGGGCGCGTACCTGCCGCAGCCCTACGAGCACCTGGCGGCGATGTACCGGCGGCTGGGCATGGAGGGCAATGCCCGCCACGTGCAGTTGGCCGGGCAGCGGGCGCGGCGCGGGCGGCTGCGGTGGTACGGGCGGCTGTGGAGCGTCGTCCAGGACGTGACGGTGGGCTACGGCTACCGGCCGGCGCGGGCGGTGGGCTGGCTGCTGGGGCTGCTGGCGCTGGGGTCGGTGTACTTCGCGCTGCACGAGCCGCTGCCGGCCGACCCGTCCCGCCCCGAGGGGATACCGAACTTCAACAGCGTCCTCTACGCTCTCGATCTACTGCTGCCCGTGGTCGACTTCGGGCAGGAGAAGGCCCGGGTGCCGGTGGGGACGGCGGGGCAGTGGGTCGCGTTCGTGCTGATCGCCTCGGGCTGGATCCTGGCGACGGCGGTGGCGGCGGGCCTCGCCCGGGCGCTGAACCGGCCGTGAGCGCGGCGGCGTGCCGGGGACGGGCCGCCTCCGGTATCGAACAGAGATCAAATCTCAGGGCTGGCCCTGATGTGGGCCTCTTGGGGCGCCCGTAGCGTGTGCATCACCGAGCACCGCTCCGCGGCAACGTACGGGGGACGTACGGGGGACATGGCGGGGGGAGTCGCGGAGCGGCGCATCGGTGGGGGGGATCAACTTCCGAGATAGGCCAGTACGGCCTTCACCCGGCGGTGCTCCATGAGTCCGCCGTCCAGCCCGAGCTTGGCGAACACGTTGCGCACGTGTGTCTCGACCGTCTTGGCGCCGATGACCAGCTCCCGGGAGATGGCCTCGTTGGAGTGGCCCTGCGCCATCAGCTCCAGCACGTCGCGCTCGCGCGCGGTGAGCGCCGCGAGCGGCTCGGCGGCCCGCGCCGCCTCCATCAGCCGCGCCACCACCTGCGGGTCCACCACCGACTCGCCCGCCGCGACCCGGCACAGCGCGCTGACCAGTTCGCCGGGGTCGGCGACCTTCTCCTTGAGCAGGTAGCCGAAGCCGCGCGGATCGTCCAGCAGGGCCTGTACGGGCCGCCCCGTCTCGACGTACTGGGAGAGCAGCAGCACGCCCGTGCCCCGATGGCGGGCGCGGATGCGCTGGGCGGCGCGCAGCCCCTCGTCGGTGTGGGTCGGCGGCATCCGGATGTCGAGCAGCACCGCGTCGGGGCGCAGCGCCGCGACCAGGTCCAGCAGGCGCTCGGTGTCGGCGCACTCGGCGGCCACCTCCACCCCCTCGTCCCTCAGCAGCCGCACCAGTCCGGTGCGCAGCAGGGCCGAGTCCTCCACGACGATCACTCGCACGGCAGCTCCGCGACGACCCGGGTGCCCTGGCCCGCCGGGCTGTGGACGCGCAGGACCCCGCCGACGGCGGCCACCCGGTCGGCGATGCCGCGCAGCCCGGTGCCCAGGGCGGTGTCCGCGCCGCCCACCCCGTCGTCGACGGTCTCCACCACGAGGCGCCCCGCGCGGCTGCGGGCGCTGACGCTGATCGCGCGGGCCCCGGCGTGCTTGGCGGCGTTGCTCAGCGCCTCGCTGACGGTGAAGTAGGCGGTGGCCTCGGTGACCGCGTCGAAGCGGCGCTCCTCGGCGGCGACGACGACGGGCAGCGCGGTCTGCCCGGCCAGCTCCTTGAGCGCGGGGGCGAGCCCGTCGCGGGTGAGGACGGCCGGGTGGATGCCGTGGGCGAGGGCGCGCAGCTCCTCGACGGCGGCGTGCAGGCTCTCGCGGGCCTCGGCGAGCGAGCGGCGCACCTCCTCGTCGGGGTGGTCGGCGAGCCGGGTCTCCACGCGGCGCAGCGTCATCAGGGTGAAGACCAGCCGGGTCTGGGCGCCGTCGTGCAGATCGCGCTCCAGGCGGCGGCGCTCGCTGTCGGCGGCCCGGACGATACGGGCGCCCACCTCGCGGGCCTGGCCGCGCAGCCAGACGTTCTCCAGCGCCAGGCGCAGCGCGGCGACGGCCGCCTCCAGCAGCCCGGCGTCCGCCTCCAGCGCGGGGTCGTGGCGCAGCAGGGCGAGGGGGGCGCCGCGGGAGGAGTCGACGCGCACGCAGCCGCGCGCGGCCGGCTGCACCGCGGCGCCCGCCTCGTCGGTGTAGCCGGCGCGCTCCTCGTCCCACAGGCCCAGCCGCAGGTCCGGGTCGGCCAGTACGTCCGCCAGCGCCGCGCGCAGCCGCCCCGGATCGGAGTCGGCGCCGACCTCCATGACCAGTCCGCCCACCCCGGCGCGCTGCAGCCGCATCCGCAGCAGGCCGGTGAGGAAGGCGATCGGCACGGCGGTCTGGGTGAGGTCGGACAGGAGGGTGAGGCCCTGTTCGAAGGCGGGGCCGCCGACGGGGAGCAGCACCACCAGCACGTCCCAGAGCATGACCAGGACGGCGAGGAGGAGCGCGATCCAGGCGGGCAGCAGTGCCCGGCGCCGTGCCGTCGAGGCGCGCCGCCAGCGCCGTACGACCAGGGCGGCCAGCGCGGCGGAGAGGATCCAGCCCACCACGCGGTAGGCGCCGTCGACGTACGGGAAGAGGTCGGCGGCGGCGGGGACCAGCAGGGCGTTGGGGCCGCAGATGTCCGGGCAGCTCAGATAGGTGACGTCGGTGTGGACGGCCGGGTCGAAGGTGAGGGCGCGCAGCAGGCCGCCGCCGACGGTCACCCCGTAGCAGGCGGCGACCAGGGTACGGGCCCGGCGGCCGGTGAGCCGGCCGTCGGGGTAGACCACCAGGAGGTGGGCGAGGACGGCCAGGTTCAGGCCCTCCCCCCAGGCGCCGGCCGCGAAGAGCGCGGGGACGCCGCTGCCCTGAAGGTTGCCGGCGAACCAGACGACGCCCTCGATGAGCATCAGCGGGCCGACGAGGTTGCCGGGGCGCCGCCACCAGGCGACCAGTCCGGCCGCCGCGTAGGCCCAGCCGACCGACAGGTCGCGCACCACCTCGGCGGCCGAGCCGCCGGCGCGGGCGTACGCCCAGGCGCCGACCAGGCCCGCGAGCGCGGCGGCCGCCGCCCCGGCGGCGAGCCGGCCGCGCACCGAGGGGCGTGCCTGACCGTTGTTCACAAGGAACAAAGCTAAGCCATCCGAGGGACGCCGTCCGCATACCTCGGGTACGGAAAGCGGCTACCGGGTGACCGCGCGGTCCCGGATCAGCCCTGGACACCCTGAATACCGGAGGTGTCGCGCTGCCGCGGCAGGAGGCGCGTCGCGTCCTGGAGGCCCTCGGCGTCCTCGCGCTGCAGCATCACCCGGCGCACCGGGTAGGCGATCTCGATGCCCTCGGCGCGGTAGCGGGCGTGCAGGCGCTTGATGAACTCGTGCTTGATGCGGTACTGGTCGCCGTACTCCCTGGTCCGCATGATCACGGAGAAGCCGATGCGCGAGTCGCCGAAGGTGTGGAAGCGCACCACCGGCTCGTAGTCCGGCACGCCGCCCTCGACCTGGACCATGACCTCGCCCGCGATCTCGACGGTGGTCTTCTCGACCTGTGCGAGGTCGCTGTCCAGTCCCACGGCGGCCTGCACGATGACGGACATCTCCTCCGCCGGCCGGTAGTAGTTCGTCATGATCGTGCCCGCGAGCTTGTCGTTGGGGATGATCACGAGGTTGTCGGACTGGGTGCGCACCACGGTGTTGCGCCAGTTGATGTCGGTGACGTAGCCCTCCTCGTTGCTGCTGAGCTTGATGTAGTCGCCGACCTGCACGGTCTTGGAGGCGAGGATGTGCACGCCGGCGAAGAGGTTGGCGAGGGTGTCCTGCAGCGCGAGGGCGACGGCCAGACCGCCGACGCCCAGGGCGGTGAGCAGCGGGGCGATGGAGATGCCGAGCGTCTCCAGCAGGACCAGCACACCGATGGCGAGCACGGCGATCCGGGTGATGTTGACCAGGATCGTCGCCGAGCCCAGGCCCACGGAGCGCGAGCCGACCAGCTCCCCGATGATCCGGGCCACCGCGACGGTGACGGCGAGGATCAGGACGGCGACGACGACCTGCTGGGCGGTGCGCTGCACCGCGCCCTTCAGCGGCAGCACCTCGGCGGCGACGGCCAGGCCGCCCGCCAGCGCGCTCCACGGCACGATCGTGCGCAGGGCGGCGACGAGGTGGTCGTCGCCGCTCCAGCTGGTACGGGTGGCGCGCTTGCCGAGCCAGCCCAGCATCATCCGCAGCAGCAGGCCGGCGGCGAGACCGCCGCCGACGGCAGTCGTGGCGAGGAGTATGTCGTGCAGTGTGAGAGCCCGGTGCAAGGCGTCATCCGTCCCGTATCGAAAACCAGTTGTGCTGCCGGACACCTCAACGGGCCCGGCACGGTGGGACATCCTGCCTCATCGGCGGCGGTGGTCGTTTCGGGAGGGGCCGTATCCGGTCGCCGGGTGGGGAGTTGGGCGCCTTTGCGCTCGGCGCTCCCGCCCCTTCGTGCTCAGCGCTCCCCCGCGTCCGGCTGGACGAGCAGTCGCGCGGCCGTGTCGGCGACGGCCCGCGCCACCCGCGCCAGGGCGGGGACGTCCAGCTTCCACTGCTGCCAGTACAGCGGTACGTCCAGCGCCCGGCCCGGCGTCAGCTCGACCAGCGCGCCCGTGCGCAGCAGGGGCGCCGCGTGCTGCTCGGGGACCAGTCCCCAGCCCAGGCCCGCCACCACCGCGTCGCGGAAGCCCTCGGAGGCCGGGACGAGGTGGCGCAGTGGGCCCGCCTGCGCCGCGCCGCCGGTCAGGGAGCGGACGAAGCGGTCCTGGAGTTCGTCGCGGCGGTCGAAGACGATCACCGGGGCCGCGGGGAGCGCCTCCGCCGGCGGGCGGCCGGCCAGCCACCGCGCCGCGAAGGCGGGGCCGGCGGCGGGGACGTAGCGGGCCAGGCCCAGCGGGCGCACCGTGCAGCCGGCCACCGGGTCGGGCGAGGAGGTGACGGCCGCCATGACCTGCCCGTCCCGCAGCAGGGTCGCGGTGTGGGCCTCGTCCTCCCGGTGCAGCTCCAGGCAGACGGGCGGCTGCCGCGGGTCCTCGGCGGCCAGGTCTGCCAGCGCGCCCGTCAGCGCGGGGAGCAGCCAGGTCGCCAGGGAGTCGGCGTTGACGGCGATCGGCAGCCGGACGGCCGCCGGGCCCTCGCCGATGCCCAGCTCGGCGCGCGCGTCCTGCTCCAGCGCCGCGAGCTGGCGCGCGAGGCGGACGATGACCTGGCCGGACTCCGTGGGGCGCACGGGCTTGGTGCGTACCAGCAGCACGCGGCCGGTGCGCTGCTCCAGCGCCTTGACGCGCTGGCTGACCGCCGAGGGGGTCACGTGCAGGGCCGCCGCGGCGGCGTCGAAGGTGCCCTCGTCGACGACGGCGAGGAGGGTGCGGACCTGGTCGAGAGGCAGCTCACTCATCACGGCCGCTAATGATACGTAAGATTCCTTAGCTTCCCTGAAGAGCGCGCGGCGTTTAGCGTCGAAGCCATGACCAGCGTTCTTCCCGCCGCCCTCGCCGGTTTCGGCACCGGGCTCTCCCTCATCGTCGCCATCGGCGCGCAGAACGCCTTCGTGCTGCGCCAGGGCATCCGCCGCCAGTCCGTCTTCGCGGTGGTGGGCATCTGCGCGCTCTCGGACGCGGTGCTCATCGCGCTGGGGGTGGCGGGGCTGGGCGCGGTCGTCACCGCCTGGCCGGGCGCGTTGACGGTGGTCGCGCTGGCGGGCGGCGCGTTCCTGCTGGGCTACGGGGCACTCGCCGCGCGCCGCGCGCTGCGGCCGGCGGCGGACGCGGCGGCGGGGCTGGCGGTGCGGGGGGACACGGCGGGCTCGGTCCGTACCGCCGTGCTCACCTGCCTCGCCCTGACCTGGCTCAACCCGCACGTCTACCTCGACACCGTGCTGCTGCTCGGCTCGGTCGCCGCCGACCGGGGCCCGCTGCGCTGGGTCTTCGGGCTGGGCGCGATGGCGGCGAGCGTGGTGTGGTTCGTGGGACTGGGCTACGGGGCGCGGCTGCTGAGCGGACCGCTGGCCCGGCCGGCGGCCTGGCGGCTGCTGGACGGGCTGGTGGCGGCGACGATGCTGACGCTGGGGGTGCTGCTGGTGGCGCGGGCGGTGTGAGGGCGCGCGTCCGCGCCTACTCCTCGATCTGCGCCGCGGCCGGGTCCAGCACCCGGGCCAGGAACGTCCGGGTGCGCTCGTGCTGGGGGTCGCCGATGACCTGCGCCGGGGGCCCCTGCTCGACGATCATGCCGTCGTCCATGAACACCACCCGGTCCGCGACCTCGCGGGCGAAGCTCATCTCGTGCGTGACCACCAGCATCGTCATCCCCTCGTCGGCCAGCGAGCGCATGACGGCGAGGACGTCGCCCACCAGCTCGGGGTCGAGCGCGGAGGTCGGCTCGTCGAAGAGCATCAGCCGCGGGTCCATCGACAGCGCGCGGGCGATGGCGACTCGCTGCTGCTGACCGCCGGAGAGCTGCGCGGGGTAGGCGGTCTCCTTCTCCGCCAGTCCGACGCGGGCGAGGTTGCGCCGGGCGATCCCGGCGGCCTCCTCCTTGCCCCGGCCCAGGACCCGGCGCTGGGCGATGGTGAGGTTCTCCAGCACCCGCAGGTGCGGGAAGAGGTTGAAGCTCTGGAAGACCATGCCGATGCGGCGCCGCACCCGGTCGATGTCCACGTCGGGGTCCGTGACCTCGGTGCCGGTGACGGACACGGTGCCGGCGGTGGGCTCCTCCAGCAGGTTCACGCAGCGCAGCAGCGTCGACTTGCCCGAGCCCGAGGGGCCGATGACGCAGACCACCTCGCCCTCGGTGACGGTCAGGTCGATGCCCTTGAGGACGTCGAGATCGCCGAACGCCTTGTGCAGACCGGCCACTTCGATGGCGTGGCCCGCGTCGGGCGCGGCCTTCGTCCCGCTTCCAGTGCTCATCGCGCCTTCGCCGTCCTCGCTTCGAGCCGGCGGACCAGCTGGCCCAGCGGCACGGTGATGATCATGTAGCAGAGGCCGATCAGTAGGATCGGCGTCAGACTCCGGTTCTCGTTCAGCGCGTCACGGCCGAACTTCGTCAACTCGTACTCGCTGATGGACAGTCCGAGCAGGTAGATCAGCGAGGAGTCCTTGGTGAGCATGATCAGCTCGTTGGTCAGCGAGGGCAGCGAGATGCGGAACGCCTGCGGGATGATGATGGAGACCATCGCCCGCGAGCGGGACATCCCCAGCGAGCGGGCGGCCTCCAACTGCCCCTTGGGTACGGCCTGGAGACCGGCCCGTATGGTCTCCGCGATGTACGCGGCACCGACCAGGCCGAGTGACAGCATCACGGTGACGAGCTTGTCGAGGTTGATCTGGAAGGCGAACGACACGCCGTAGCCGAAGGCGATGAAGACCAGCAGCGCCGGCACACCGCGGAAGAGCTCGATGAAGCCGATCGCCATCCAGCGGTACGGGCCCACCGGAGACAGCCGCATCAGCGCCAACACCAGCCCGAGGGCCAGTGCGAAGCCGAATCCCAACGCCGTGTACATCAGGGTGTTGACGAGTGCGACTGTCAGCACCTCGGGGAACTGCGCCTTCGCCACGTCTATGTCGAAGAAGGCGCGGCGCAGTTCGCCCCAGTCGGCGGTCAGGACGAGGACCAGCAGGAGGGCGATGAGCAGCGCGTACTGGGCGCCGCGCACCACCTTCCCCCGCTGGCGTGGGCTCATGGACATCTGGGCTGTCTCCGGTGTCGTACTGAGAACGGTCTTACGACTGCGCCTACTTGGGCGCAGTGCCGAACCACTTCTTGTAGATCTCGTCGTACGTTCCGTCCGCCTTCGCCGCCGCGATCACGTCGTTGACCGCCTTCAGCAGCTCGGCGTTGCCCTTGCGGATGCCGATGCCGTACTGCTCGCCGGTCTGGAACTCGGCAGTGACCTCAAGGTCCGGGTGGTCCTTGACGTAGTCGTAGAGCACGCCGTTGTCGTTGATGGCGGCGTCCACGCTGCCGGTCTCCAGACCGGCGAGCTCCAGGCCGAGGTCCTCGTACTGCTGGAGGGTTACCCCGGGGCCGTTGTCCTTGGCGTACTTCTCGCCGGTGGTGGACTGCTGGACGCCGAGCTTCTTGCCCTTGAGGTCGGCGAGGGTGGCATAGCCGGAGCCCTTCTTCGTCAGCAGCGCCTGCGTGGCGTCGAAGTAGGGGGCGGAGAAGTCCAGCTTCTGCTTGCGCTCGTCGGTGATGGTCATACCAGCGGCGGCCAGGTCGCACTTCTTGGAGTTGAGGTCCTCACCCGACTCGATGCCCTCGAAGGGCGTGTCCACGATCTCCTGCTCGACACCGAGCTTCTTCGCGACGAGGTCGACCAGGTCGACATCGAAGCCGACGACCTCCTTGCCCTCCTTGTGCTCGAAGGGCTTGTACGGGAGGCCGGTGCAGTTCACCAGCTTCCCCTTCTTGACCAGGGGGACCCCGCCCTTGCCCTCAGCGCCGGAGTCGGAGCTGCTGCAACTGACGAGCAGGGTGGCCGCGGCGGTGGCGGCAAGGAACACGGTGAACCGGCGGGCAGACACGACGCCTCCAAGACGGGGAGTGCAGGTGGAACCAACTCGGTGATCAGATGCGGTGCATCCTGTCAGCCCTCCCGAACACCTGTCGCCATCCCGGGAGTTGCGACCTTGTAACGGTCTGCTACACCGCAGGTGGCACCGGTGCCTGCCCGGCCGCCCCCTATCCCAGCGCCCCCTCCAGCGCCGCCGGCAGCGGCTCGCTGTGCAGGACGCCCAGGCGCTGCGTCGCCCGGGTCAGCGCCACGTACAGGTCGCTGGCCTCGTAGCGGCCCGGCTCCACCACCAGCACCACGTCGAACTCCAGCCCCTTGGCCCCGCGCGGGTCCAGCAGCACGACCTGCCGGGTGAGGTCGGGCCCCTCCCCCGCCCGGACGTCCGGCAGCCACTCCCGCAGCGCAGGTGCCAGCGCCCCGTGCAGCTCGCGCGGGGCGATCACCGCGAGGCGGCCCTCCTCGGGCAGCTCCGCCGCGACGGCCCCGGTGAGCGCGGCGGGGAGGTCCGCGGCGGCGCGGGCCCAGGGCCGCACCCCGGTACTGCGGACCGACTCGGGCGGGTGGAAGTCCGGGTGCGCGACGCGCGGTACGGCCGCCGCGACCTCCATGATCTCGGCGGGCGTGCGGTAGTTGACGCCCAGTCGGGTGTGCTCCCAGCGGTCGTCCACGTACGGCGCGAGGATCTCGTCCCACGAGCCCGCGCCGGCCTCACGGGCGGTCTGCGCGGGGTCGCCGACCAGGGTGAGGGAGCGGGTGGGGCAGCGGCGCATCAGCAGCCGCCAGGCCATCGGGGAGAGCTCCTGCGCCTCGTCGACGATGATGTGGCCGAAGGCCCAGGTGCGGTCGGCGGCGGCGCGCTCGGCGGCGGTGCGGTGGTCGGCCTCCTCGTGGCGCTCGGCCATCCGCTCGGCGTCGACGATGTCGTGCGCGGCGAGGACCTCGGAGGCGTCCCCGTCCAGCTCCTCCTTGTCCTCGAACTCGTAGGTGCGCGAGGCGTAGGAGGCGTCCAGCACACCCTGCGCGTAGGCGATGCGCTCCAGCCGGTCGGCCTCCTCGGCCGCCAGCCGCCCCCGGTCGTCCTCGCCCAGCAGCTCGGCGGCCTCGTCCAGCAGGGGTACGTCGGCCGGTGTCCACTCCTGCGCCCGCCGGGGCGCGCGGCGGATCGCGGCGGCGTCCTCCTCGGACAGGTGGCCGGGCTCGGTGAGGTAGTCGGCGAGGAAGCCCTGCGGGGTGAGGACGGGCCACAGCTCGTCCATCGCGGACCAGACCTCGGGGTTGTCGCCGAGGTCGTCGCGGATCTGGGTGATGTCGCTGGCGTCCAGGAGGTTGGGGCCGCCGAAGGGGTCGGCGCCGAGGCGGTCGGCGACCTGCTCGGTGAGGACGTTGAGGAGGTGGCCCTCGAAGTGCTCGCGGGCCGCGTTGTGCGGCAGCCCCAGGGCGCGGGTCTTCTCCCGTACGGGCGCCACCAGCGCCTCGTCCAGCTCCACCACGGCGCCGTCGTGCTCGATGTCGATCACCGGCTCGGGCAGGCGCTGGCGGTCGGCGAGGGCGCGGGCCAGTACGTCGGCCATGGCGGCGCGGCCCTTCACCTGGGCGGCGTGGTCGCTCTCGGCGGCGGTGGCGTGGACGCCGGGGAACAGCTCGCCCTGGGTGGCCAGCAGGACGCCGGTCTCGCCGAGGGCGGGCAGCACCTCGCCGATGTAGCCGAGGAAGGCGGGGTTGGGGCCGACGATGAGGACCGCGCGCCGGGCGAGGAGTTCGCGGTGCTCGTAGAGGAGGTAGGCGGCGCGGTGCAGGGCGACGGCGGTCTTGCCGGTGCCGGGGCCGCCCTCGACGACCAGCACGCCGCGGTGCGGGGCGCGGATGATGCGGTCCTGCTCGGCCTGGATGGTGCGGACGATGTCGCCCATGCGGCCGGTGCGGGCGGCGCCCAGGGCGGAGAGCAGCACGTCGTCGCCGCTGTGGTCCTCATGTCCGGTGCGCTCGCGGTCGGCGAGGTCGAGGTGCTCGTCGTGCAGGGCGGTGACCTCGCGGCCGTCTGCGCCGCCGGTGGTGAGGTGCCGGCGGCGGCGCAGGCCCATGGGGGTGTGGCCGGTGGCGAGGTAGAAGGGGCGGGCGACGGGGGCGCGCCAGTCGACGAGCAGCGGGGTCAGCTCGGGGTCGTCGGCGCGTACGCCCAGCCGGCCGATGTGGTGGTGGCCGCCGCCCTCGCTCTCGGCGAGGTCGATGCGGCCGAAGCACAGCGAGCTGCCGACGGCGTTGAGCGCGGCGAGCAGGCCGGAGCGCTCGGTGACGCGCACATCGCGCTCCAGGCGCGCCTGGGCGGCGTTGCCCACCGGGCCCAGCGCCTCGGCCAGCTCCTCGGCGGTGGCGCCGCGCAGGTGGTCGACGCGCTCGTGGAGGCGGTCGACGAATTCCTGCTCCTCGTGCAGCTCCCGTTCGGCCCGCGTTTCCTGATTTGACAATTCCCTGCCCGCCCTAATAGAGTGCGTATTAGTGGTCCGCCTTGTTGCTTAATGCCGGTGGAGCCACGAAGAATTGACGATACGCAAGGAAATCCCCCGGCGCAATTGCGCCGGGGGATTTCTGCTGTCCGCCCTGGAAGCTCAGCGGGCCCGCCGGGCCGCCGTCAGCTCCGCGTACAGCTCCGGCCCCGACCAGTCCCGGGGCGCCTGCTCCCGCTCGCGGACCAGCTCGACGAGGCGGGCGTTGACCGGGGCGCGCAGGCCGTGGGCCTCGGCCAGGCGCACGATCGCGCCCTGGAGGGAGTCGACTTCGGTGGGGCGGCCCCGGCGCAGGTCCTCCCACATCGAGGAGCGGGCCCGGGCGTCGATGCGCAGGGAGGCCGCCGCCGCGCGGCGGAAGAGGGCATCGGGCAGGTCGAGGACGTACGGCGTGAACGCGGGCTTCGTCGGGCCGAGTTGCGCCGGACGCACCCCCGCCGCGCGGTAGGCGGCCAGGGCCTCGCGCTGGCACAGCGCCAGGCAGCGGCGCCAGGGGCGCTGGGCGAGCTGGTCGCGCAGGGGGAGGCCGGAGAGGGCGTTGAGCGCGTTGTTGAGGTTCGTCAGCAGCTTGCCGTACTGCACGGCGGGCATGTCGGTGCGGGCCGCCATCGACAGTCCGGCAGCGCGGCAGGCGGCGATCAGCCCCTCGTCGGGCTCGGTCAGCACGGTGCCGGGCATGCCCTGGTGGACGGTGCCGGGCTCGGACTGCAGCACGTTGTACGGGACCATGCCCGCGAGCACCCGGTGGCCGGGGAGCGCCTCGCGCAGGGCGGCGGGGTTGTGCAGGCCGTTCTGGAAGCTCACCACCACGGCCTCGGGCCCCAGGTGGGGGGCGAGGTCCTTCGCGGCGGTGCGGGTGGCGGCGCTCTTGACGGTGACCAGTACGTAGTCGGCGCCAGCCGCCGCCTCGGGGCCGGTCGCCAGGCGCAGCCGGTCCGGGGCTATCCGGCGCGGCTCGCGGGCCGTGGAGCTGAGCGTCAGACCGCGCTCGCGCAGCACGTCCATGGCGGCGGGGCGGCCGATGAGCACCACCTCGTAGCCGGCGGCGGTGAGGTGGCCGCCCAGATGGCAGCCGATGGAGCCGGCACCGAGGACGGCGAAGCGGGGCTTGGGCGGCATACGGGACTCCTGGGACGGGGCGGCCGGGAAAGGGCGGCGCGGCAGGGGCGGGGCAGCGGTGGGACGGTGGCAGGGCGGTAGCAGGGCGGTAGCAGGGCGGTAGCAGGGCGGTGACAGGACGGGGGCACGGGGCGGGGGCGGAACAGCGGTGGGGCGCGGGCCGCCATGGTGCCTTCCGCCTCCCCGTGCACGTCAAGCCCCTCTTCGGGCCGCCGGGCGCCGGACACCCGCCGAGCCGGGGGCGGGGACGGGAGGTAGGGTCGCGCGCATGACGATGCGTGAGGCCGTGGTGGCCGTCCTGCGGCGGGCGGACGGGCGGCTGCTGATGATCGAGCGCGGCCCGAAGGCCCGGATGGCCGGCTACTGGGGGTTTCCCAGCGGGACCGTGGAGCCGGGCGAGGACCAGCCCGAGACGCTGGTGCGGGAGATGCGCGAGGAGTTGGGCGTCGCGGTCGCGCCGCTGCGGAAGGTGTGGCAGTGCCCGGCCGACGGCGTGGACTACCTGCTGCACTGGTGGACGGCCGAGATCACCGAGGGCGTCCCGGCTCCCGACGGCGCGGAGGTGGCCGAGGTCCGCTGGGTCACCGCGCGGGAGTTCGCCAAGCTGAGCCCGACCTTTCCGGGGGACCGCCCCTTCTTCGAGGACGTCCTGCCGACGCTGTGAGGGCCGGGGTGCGGCGCGCGGCGTGCCGACCGCCGCGCCCCGGCCCGCGTCCCGTACTCCTCAGATCTCCTTCATCTCCGGCATCTCGCCCTCCGTGGTCTCCGCGTCGATGATCGCGAACGGCGTGCCCCAGGGGTCGCTGACGGCGGCGAAACGGCCGAACGGCGAGTCCTTGGGGCCGAAGTCGACCCGGCCGCCCGCCTTCGTGACCTTGCCGATCGCCTCGTCGACGTCGGCCACGCCGAAGTAGACGCCGATGCCCGAGGGCATCTCCGGCGGGCACTCCTCCCCCATCGCGAAGCGGCCGAGCGCCGGCATCTCCGCCCCCGGCGTGCTCCAGACGTGGAAGTCGACCGCGTCGTCCTGCACCTTGCGCACCTCGTAGTCGAAGACGGCCGGGAAGAAGCCGTCGGCCGCCGCCGCGTCGCGGGTGGCCACCTCGGCCCAGCAGACGGCGCCGGGGGCGTTCTCCTTCTCGAAGCCCTGGTGCGTGCCGGGCTGCCAGACGCCGAAGGGGACGCCGGCCGGGTCGGTGGCGATGATCATGCTGCCGTAGTCGCCGACCTCCATGGGCTCCAGCACCGTCGTGCCGCCGGCCGCCGTGACGGCGGTCGCAGTCGCGGCGACGTCGTCGGAGGCGAGGTAGAGCGTCCAGGCGGGCGGCATCTCCTCCGAGCCGGGCATCGGCGGGGCGAGGGCGCCGACGCGCTTGCCGTCGGAGAGCGCCTGGGTGTAGCCGCCGAACTGCGGGTCGCCCTCCTCGAAGGTCCAGCCGAGGAGGTCGCCGTAGAAGGACTTGGCGCCCTCGATGTCGGAGAAGGTCGCGTCGACCCAGATGGGGGTGCCGTTGGGCTTGGGAGACATGGGGTTTCACTTTCTCTCAGCTGACGGTCTGTCCGTTTTTTCACCGTACCGCCGGGCACTGACAGCGGCCCGGAGAACGGCCGCCGACGGAGGCGCGCGCACGCGCCGGCGCGCCCCCGCCGGCGGCGGCGGCAAAGCGGTTCGGCGCCGGTCCGCGGGCGTCGTTCAGCAGGCTGCCAGCGGATTGGGGACGGGTACGTAGCGCGCGGCCGCGCCGTCCGCCGCCGTCCAGCGCAGCAGGAGGTTCGCCTTGCCGGGGACGGTCGGCGCCTTGAGGAGGCCGTGCAGCTCGGGGAGGTCCAACTCCTCGGCCCAGGAGCGCAGTTCACGGCGGGCGGTGGGCCACAGGGAGCGGGCGTGGGCGGGGTGGCGGTCGGCCAGGGTGGCGGCGATCTCGGTGAGGTGGTTGACGAGGAGGCAGTAGACCAGGCGCTCCCAGCCCGCCGCGCGCCCCGACTCGGCGAGCGTCCTGACGCCCTCGGCGTCGCGGAAGAGCGCCTGGACGGGCAGTCCGGCGGCGTCGACGGCGAGCAGGCAGTTCTGCAGATGGCACTCCAGCACCACCCCGTGCCGGGCGAAGGCGCGCAGCACGGGCGGCACGAGGCAGCGCAGGTACGCCGTCCACCAGCCGGCGGGGTCGGGCGCCGCCGCCAGCGGGCTGCCCTCGAAGCCCTCCGCGAGGGCGGCGGCGAGCAGCGGGGTCGCGCCGGGGCGCAGTCGGGTGCCGAAGCCCTCGCGGACGACGACGGCGAGCTCCTCGCCGAGGCCGGCGACCGCCCGGTAGCCCCGGTCGCTGAGCCAGGCCGCGCCGGTGTCGGCGGCGGGGTCGGCGCCGGGGTCGGCCGCGAGGGCGGCGCTGACCGCCGTGTCGGTGCGCCGCAGCCGGCGCAGGTCGTGCCACCACAGGCGGCGGATGTCGTTGGTGATGCGCACGTCGAGGCTGAACTTCAGGAAGAGGTCGGCGCCGGCGAGGTGCACGGTGCGCACCGAGGAGGTCGGTGCGGCGGGCTCGCTGCGGGCGGCCAGCCGCAGGAGGCGTCCGTCGGTGAACGCGGCGCGGATGCCGGGGTGCTGGTCCAGCAGGGCGAGCTGCCAGGGGTGGGCGGGCAGCAGGTGGTAGCCCGGCGGTACGGGGGTGCTGTCGGGGGCACTGTCGGGGGCGAGAGCGTCGAGCGCGCTGGTGTCGCCCTCCTCGGCGAGGGCGTCGGCGCGGACGGCGAGGAGGGTGAGGGGGAAGCGGGCGTACGCCTCGGGGGCGTAGCGCAGCCAGGTGCCGGCGGGGCCGCCGCCGCGCGCCTTGGGGGCGGGGTGGTGGGGGTGGCCCATCAGCAGGGACTGCTCGGAGCGCAGCCAGGGGTCGGCCGGGGGGTGGGCTCCGGCGCGGGCGGTGAGGATCGCGGCGAGCGCGTCGCGGCTGTCGATCATCTCGGCGGGCAGGGTGTCGTTGCTGACGCCGGTGAGCAGGCTCAGTTCGTCGGAGACGAGTTTGACCAGGTCGGCGTGGGTGAGGGGGCGCCATTGGCCGTCGGTGAGCAGTTGGGCGCGCCGGGGCCGGTGCGCGCTCGCCACGCGTAGCAGGCGGCCGCCCGCGCGGGTGCGGTGCACGCCGCCGCCCAGCGGCTCGGCGGCCTCGCGCAGGAGGCAGCCCAGCAGCGGGGCGGTGGCGAGTTCGTCGGCGGTGGCTGCGAAGGTGTCCATCGTTGATCAGTATGGGTGGCGTGGCCCGTGCGGGCGGAGCCGGGAGTGGACGCGAAAGGGACTGGGAACGAACTGTGCCGCAGACTGCCGCCGAGCGGACCGTACTCGCGCAACTTCTGGCCGTACGGCCCGAGTCGGCCGACGCCTACACGGCCGCGCTGCCCGGTGCGCGGGCGGCGGTGCTGGGGCGGTTGTGGCGGGGGCTGGTGTACGAGCCGCTCTCGTGGGTGGCGCGGCGGGAGGGCGGCGTGCTGGAGCTGGCGGACGGGCGGCGGCTCGTCGGGCCGCCCTGCGATCCGTACGCGGTGCCGGGCGCCGGGTCCTCCGCCGGCGGGGCGCCGGCGCTCACGCTGGACGGGGTGCGCCTGCGCCATCCCGGGGAGCTGGCGCGGGCGCTGGGGTTCGCGGCGTTCGCGCGTGAACTGGACGGCAGCGCGGCCTCGTTGGCGCTCTCACGCGCCGCGGCGCCCCCCGCCGGAGCGGGGCGGCCGGACGGGGGCGCGTGGGCGTGGGAGCAGGCGGTGGTGGACGGGCACCCGTACCATCCCTGCTGCCGCCACCGCCCCGGCTTCGGCGTGGCGGAGGAGCTGGCCTACGCGCCCGAGCACCGGCCGCTGGTGCGCCTCGCGCTGGCCCCCGTGATGCGGACGCGGGCCCGGGTGAGCGGGGAGTGGCCGGCCGAACTGCGCGACGGGCGGCGGCTGTTGATCCCCGTCCATCCCTGGCAGGCGGCGCACGTACTGACGCGGACCGCGCTCACCGACGGCTTCGACGCTCATCCGCTGATGGCGCTGCGCACCCTCGCCCCGGCCCACTCCCCCCGTCTGCACGTCAAGACGGCGCTGAGCGCCCGGCTCACCTCCTCGGTCCGCGACATCTCGACCGGCTCGATCGACTCCGCCGCCGCCGTCTCCGCCCTGGTGGCGGACCTCGCCGCCCGGCTCGGCGGCCTGCTGCACGTCACCCGCAACCTCGGTGCGGCGAGCGCCGGTCGCCCCGAGCTGGCGGCGGTCGTCCGCGAGGCGCCCGAGGTGTACGCGGACGCGGCGGCCGGCGAGTACGTCGTCCCGCTCGCCGCCCTGGCCCCCCAACCCCCCGACCGGGTAGCCGAGTTGGCGCGGCTCGCGCTGCCGGTCTGCCTGCGGCTGCTCGGCCTGGGTGTGGCGCTGGAGGCGCACGGCCAGAACCTCCTGGCCGTCCTGGGCCCGGACGGCCGCCCGCGCCGCCTGGTCTACCGCGATCTGGCGGACATCCGTGTCAGCCCCGCCCGCCTGGCCCGCCACGGCCTCACGGCACCCGTACTGCCTGCGCGCATGCTGACGGACGACCCGGCGGCCCTGCGCCGCAAGCTCTTCGGCTCGCTGGTCGCCGGGGCGCTGGGGCCGCTGGCGGGGAGCCGGGAGGTGCTGCGTACGGCGCTGGCGGCGGCGACCGCCGGCCTGGAGCCCGGCGCGGACCTGACCGCCCTGCGCACCCGCCCGCTGCCGGTGAAGGCGCTGACGCTGATGCGGCTGGACGCCGGGGGGGCGGGGGGCGACCGCTGGACGGAGCTACCCGGCCCCTTCGGCTGAAGGGGTCGGGCAGGCGCCCGCTCAGACCGGCTCGGCCAGCAGCAGGGCGAAGCGCTCGTGCTCGTCGGTCCACCACTGGCGCACCGCCAGTCCGGCGGCGGCGAGTTCGGCGGCGAGGGACTCCCGGCGGAACTTCACCGAGATCTCCGTCCGCCACTCCTCCCCCTCCTCGAAGTGCAGCAGCAGGTCCAGGGCGGCGATCTTCACCTGCTGCTCGTGCGCGGAGCGCAGCCGCATCTCGACGCGCTCCTCCGCGGGGTCCCAGACGGCGCGGTGGTCGAAGGCGTCGGGGTCGAAGTCGGCCTGCAGTTCGCGGTTGAGGACGTGCAGCACGTTCTTGTTGAACGCGGCGGTCACCCCGCTGGAGTCGTCGTAGGCGCGCAGGAGTTCACCGGTGTCCTTCACCAGGTCGGCGCCCAGGAGCAGCGCGTCGCCGGGCCCCAGCGCGGTACGCACCGAGGTCAGGAAGGCGGCCCGCTGGCCGGCGTCCAGGTTGCCCAGCGTGCTGCCGAGGAAGGCCAGCAGGTACGGGCCCGGGGTGTCGGGCAGCACGATCGGCGACTCGAAGTCGGCGACGGTGGCGGCGACTTCGAGGTCCGGGTAGTCGCGCACCAGCGCCTCCCCGGCCTCGCGCAGGGCCGACTCGCTGACGTCCAGCGGGGCGTACCCGCGCAGGTTCGCGCCGAGCGCGTCGAGCAGCAGCCGGGTCTTCTCCGAGGAGCCGGAGCCGAGTTCGACGAGGGTGCGGGCCCCGGTGAGCTGGGCGATCGCGGGGGCGGCGGCGGTGAGGATCTCGCGCTCGGTGCGGGTGGGGTAGTACTCGGGGAGGCGGGTGATCTCCTCGAAGAGGTCGCTGCCGCGCGCGTCGTAGAACCACTTGGGCGGCAGCGTCTTCGGGGTCGCGGTCAGTCCGGCGCTCACGTCGGCGCGCAGGCTGCGGGCGGCGTGGTCGGGGGCGAGGCGGCGGGTGAGGGTGAAGCGGGGCGTCATGGGGTCCTCTCCAGGTCCAGGTGCGGGTCCGGATCCGGGGTGGTCGGCTGGGTCGGGGCCGGTGGGCTCAGGGGGTCCAGCGGGTCCAGGGGGGTGATCGCGACGGTGCGTGCGGTGGCCAGCAGGACGGAGCGGTCGGGCACCTCGTGCCAGGGGCCGGGGGTGTCGTCCGGCTCGGAGGCGACCAGCACCTCGCCGTCGCCCGTGCGGTACCAGAGGGTGTCGCCCCAGCGCGTCGCGGCGATCCGGCGGCCGTCGGTGGCCAGCAGGTTCAGCCGCGCGGTGGGGCGCACGGCGGCCGTCTGCCGTACGACGGCCGCCAGCGCCTCCCCGGGCTCCTCGCCCGCCGCCAGCCGGGCGGCGAGCACCGCCCACAGCAGCGCCGAGTCGCAGCGGGCCTCCAGGCGCAGGAGCGCGGCGGCGTCCAGCGGCCAGCCGGTGTCGGCGGGCAGCGACTCCCAGTCGGGGACGGCGCCGTTGTGGCTGAAGAGCCAGTCGCCGGCGGCGAAGGGCGCGGCGGCCGTCTCGTCCTGGCTCGTGCCGGGGGTGGCGTCGCGGACGGCCGCGAGCACGGCGGTGGAGCGCAGGGCGCGGGCCAGGTCGGGGAGGTTGGGGTCGGCCCAGACAGGGACGGCGCGGCGGTAGCGGGCGGGGGGTCCGGCGGGTGGGTACCAGCCGAGGCCGAAGCCGTCGGCGTTGACCGTCCCGTAGCGCTGGCGGCGCGGGGCCCAGGACTGCTCGTAGAGGCCGTGGGGCGGGACGGTGACCAACTCGGCCAGGGTGCGCGGTTGTTCGCCCAGCCAGACGAGGTGGCGGCACATCAGGAAGCCCCCCGTGCGTCCGGTCCGGCGTCGCGCGCGGTGCGGAAGCCGGCGAAGATCTGGCGGCGGATGGGGTAGTCCCAGTTGCGGAAGGTGCCGCGCACGGCGACCGGGGCCGTGCCGAAGGAGCCGCCGCGCAGCACCTTGTAGTCGCTGCCGAAGAACACCTCGCTGTACTCGGCGTAGGGGAAGGCCGTGAAGCCCGGGTAGGGGGTGAAGTCGGATGAGGTCCACTCCCAGACGTCGCCGATCAGCTGGCGCGCCCCTGCGGGCGCCGCGCCCTGCGGGTAGGCGCCGGCGGGGGCCGGACCCAGGTGCCGCTGGCCGAGGTTGGCGTGGGCCTCGGCGGGCTGCGCCTCGCCCCAGGGGTACGTGCGGGAGCGGCCGGTGTCCGGGTCGTGGCGGGCGGCCTTCTCCCACTCCGCCTCGGTCGGCAGCCGCCGCCCGGCCCAGCGGGCGTAGGCGTCGGCCTCGTACCAGCTCACGTGGACGACGGGCTCCTCGGGCGCCACGGGCTCGGTACGGCCGAAGCTGCGGCGCAGCCACCTCCCGCCCTCGCGCTGCCAGAAGAGCGGGGCGTGCAGTTTGGTGCGCCGGACGTGCTCCCAGCCCAGGGGGTGCCACCAGCGCGGCTCGCGGTAGCCGCCGGCGTCGATGAACTCCAGGTAGGCGGCGTTGGTGACGGGCATGGTGTCGAGGTGGAAGGCGGCCACGTGCACGCGGTGGGCGGGGCGCTCGTTGTCCAGTGCCCAGGGGTCGGTGGAGGTGCCCATGGTGAAGTCGCCGCCGGGGACGAGGACTTCGGCCGGGAGGTCGGCTGCGGGGGCGGCGGGCGGGTCGGGGGCGAAGAGGACGGGCTCGCCCCGGCGGAGCTGGTGGGTGGCGAGCATGGTCTCGTCGTGCTGCTGCTCGTGCTGGGCGACCATGCCGAAGACGAAGGCGCCGTTCAGCAGGGGGTTCTCGTCCTCGGGGTCGGAGTCGGCGAGCACCTTCAGGGCGCGTTCGCGGACCTCGGCGAGGTAGTGGCGGGCCTCGTCGGGGCTGAGCAGCGGCAGGGCGGGGCGGCCGGCGCGGGGGTGGCGGAAGGCGTCGTAGAGGTCGTCGAGGTCGGGTCGCACGCCGGGGAGCGCGCCCGCGCCGCGTACCAGCCAGATGTCCTCCTGGCTGCCGATATGGGCCAGGTCCCAGACCAGTGGGGACATCAACGGGGAGTGCTGGGCGGCGAGTTGGGCCTCGTCCAGGCAGTCGGTGAGCAGCAGGGTGCGCAGGCGGGCCTGCTCCAGCGCCGCGAGAGCGAGCTCACGCACAGGGGCATCCGGCGGGGTGCTGTCCGGCGGGGTGCTGTCCGACAGGGTGCTGTCCGGCGGGGTCGTCATGGGCGTATTCCCTCCAGCAGATCGTCCGCGGGGCATCGGCCGCGCTCGCTGTAGCGCTCGGCGAAGTCGCCGGTCAAGCGCCGCACCTCACCGTCGAGGGCCGACTCGGCGGCGCTCAGGCAGGCCCGCACCGCCTTGCCGAGCACCGGGTCGGCGGGCCCGTAGCGCGCCGCGTGCAGCCACAGCTCCGGCGGCGGCAGCTCGGCGCCGGCGGTGAGCGGCTCGGTCGCCTCGTAGGCGGCGCGGGCGGCTTCGGGATCGTCCAGCAGGGCGCAGGCCACCGCGAAGGCGACGGCCCAGCCGTGGCCCGGCTGGGCGTCGATCATGCGCAACTCCAGCCAGCCGCGCGGGCGTACGGGCGGGAAGAGGGTGCTGAGGTGGTAGTCGAGGTCCTGCGGGTCGACCGGGCGGCCCACTGACCCGCCCTCGCCGGGCTCCGCCAGCCAGTCGCGGAAGGTGAGGCCGTCGGGTGCGGTCCAGCCCTGCGGTTCGGGGCGGCGTACGCACATCACCCCGGCGTCCAGGGCGTAGCGCACCCAGTCGGCGCGCGGGTCGCCGCCGCGCGCGGCGGGCGCGGTGCGCCGGGGGTCGGTCCAGGCCCAGACGGCCTGCCGGGTGGACTTCCAGCCGGTCGAAGCGCCGCGCCAGAGCGGCGAGTTGGCGAAGGCGGCGAGGAGTACGGGGCCCAGCCGGTGTGTCAGGACCCAGCGCTGCCGGTAGCCGGAGAGGGTGTCGGAGGCGTCGCCCGCCTCCACGTTGACCTGGACGGAGGCGGTGGCCCGCATCATCACGCGGCCCCAGGGGCCGATGCGGTCGAAGTGGTGCTCCATCGCCGCGTAGCGCGGGTGCTCCAGGATCCGGGCGGGCATGCGGTGCGGGTCGAGTCCCAGGCCGGCGGCGGCGAGGCCGCAGTGGGCGAGGCGGGTGTGGAGGACCTCCTGGTCGGCGGCGACCGCGCGGGCGCACGCGGCGGCGGAGGCGGCAGGCCGGGAGCTCAGCTCGACCTGTCCGCCGGGCTCACGGGTGAGGCGGCTGCCGCCGGGCAGCGCGCCGGGGGCGGCGAGGGGCGCGAGCGCGGCGTCCAGGCGCCCGGCGGTGAGCGGCCGGGTGGGCCGCCCGCGGTCGTGGACGAGCCATTCCAGCTCGACGCCCACGGTGCCGGGCGGGCCGGTCTTGAAGCAGATCGCGCCGATCCGCGACTCGGCGTCCCGCCTGCGGAGCTGCACCTCCACAGCGTCCTCCTTCACACATGCGATGGGACCAGTGAAACCCGGTGGGGTGGCGCGGGCATTCCACGAAGGGCGAGAAGGGTGACGGACGCGGCGCACCGGCGTGCGGACCGGGCCGGCCTCCCCGGGTCAGCCTCCCCGGGGCGGGGCCTCCTCGTTCAGCAGCGACTCCGCGAAGGCCCGCACCCGTGCCAGGACCGCGCGGTCCACCGGCTCGTGGTGTGCGAGCGCCCGCTTGATCTCCCGGTAGGCGTCCGCCTCGAAGCCGCACCACGCGCAGCACCCCAGGTGCTCCGCGACCCGCGCGGCCAGCCGCGGCCGGATCTCCCCGTCCACGAAACCCTGGAGCGCCCCGGCCACCTGGGCGCAGTCCAGGGGGCGCCGGTCGCGCCTGCGCCCCGTACCCCGTGCCGTCATCCCGCGCCTCCCCCCGGGGCCGCCCCCACCGCCGCGAGCCGCTCCCTGATGCGGGTACGGGCCCGGTGCAGCCGGCTCATCACCGTCCCCTTGGGTATCCCGAGGAGCCGGGCGGCCTCCTCGTAGCTGAAGCCGTCGATGTCCACCAGCCGGACCACCTGCCGGTGCTTCACCGGAAGCCCGGCGTAGGCGGACTCCACCTCCTCCTCGAAGAGCGTGTCCACCACCAGCGCCTCCGGTGTCTCCTGCAGTCCGCCCAGCGCCACCGGCAGCCGCTCCAGGTCCGTGTCGGGGTCGTCGAGGAGCTGCGGGCGCCGGCGGCGGTGCCGGTTGCGCTCCGCGCGCCGCATGATGGTCAGCAGCCAGGCGCGGGGGTGGCGGCCGTCGAAGCGGTCGGCGGCTCGGTAGGCCCGCAGCAGGGTCTCCTGGACCAGGTCCTCCGCGTCGGCCGGCTGCGGGGTCAGCGTGCCGGCCGCGCGCAGCAGCACCTCCACCTCCGGCAGCACGAACTCGGCGAAGACCTCCCCGCGCCTGTGCTCCGGCACCGGGTGCGCCACTGGTTCCTCCACGCCGCGGGTAACCCGTTGGGGCAGCTTCGTCATTCCCTCAGCTCTACCCGCCGGTAGTACGGGATAAGACCGCCCCGGCGTTCACCCACGCGTTCACCCAGCGGTGGCCCGGTCTTCGCCGCCCGGCATTGACGGAGCCACAACCGTCCTCCAGATTGCGGTGGTTGAGCCGTCCGACCCCTGCCCGATCCTGCGGAGGAAGTCCGATGAGACCGCGTGCCCGTGCTTTCCGCCGTCCGCTCGTCACGCTGCTGGCGCTCTGCGGCGTCCTCGCCCTCGCCCGGCCGGCCGGCGCCGCGCCCGCGCCGCGCGACGACTTCGACCTGCAGGCCCACCGCGGCGGTCTGGGCCTGGTGGTGGAGTCCACACTGGACGCCTTCGCCAACGGCCTGGCGGTCGGGGTGACCACCCTGGAGCTGGACGTCCAGATCACCGAGGACCACCGGGCGGTCGTCACCCACGACCGGCGGGTCTCGGGCGCCAAGTGCCGTGACACGGGGCCCGCGTCCGCCGGCGATCCCGAGTACCCGTACGTGGGGAAGTACCTCGTCGGGCTCACCCTGGCGCAGGTCCGCACCCTGGACTGCGGCTCGCTGACCCTCCCCCAGTTCCCGGGCCAGCGGCCCAGCCCCGGCGCCCGGATGCCGCTGCTGACCGAGGTCTTCGAGCTGGTACGGAGCAGGGGCGCGGAGAAGGTCCGGCTGAACATCGAGACCAAGGTCGAGGCCGGCGCACCGCACGAGACGGCCCCGCGCGAGGAGTTCGTGCAGCTCGTCGCGGCGCAGGTGCGGGCCTCGGGGCTGGCCGGGCGGGTGACGGTCCAGAGCTTCGACTGGGGCGCGCTGATGCGGATGCGGCAGGTCGCGCCGGAGCTGCCGCTGGTGGCGCTCACCAACGGCCCGCAGTTCCTGCAGCCGGGCCTGCCGGGCGCCTCGCCGTGGCTGGGCGGCATCGACATCGACGACTTCGGCGGTGACCCGGTCGCCGCGGTGGCGTCCTTCGGCGCGGACGCGCTCTCGCCCGTCCACGGCTTCCCGCAGAACGGGAAGGTCACCGACGCGGACTACCAGCCGTACACCACACGGGAGTTGGTCCGCCGGGCGCACCGCCAGGGCATCAAGGTCGTGCCGTGGACGGTCGACGACGCGCCGACGATGGAGAAGCTGACGGCCGACGGGGTGGACGGGATCATCACCGACTACCCGGACGTGCTGCGCGGGGTGATGGCGGACCGCGGCCTGGAGCTGCCGAAGCGCTATCCGTGACACCGCCGCGGCCCGGCGAGCGAAGGGCCGCGGCGTCGGTATGAGCCCCGGGCAAGGCGTGCTCCTGGCCCGATTCACCACTTCGATGCCTTCCGTTCGCCCTGCGTCCTCTTCCAGGCCAAGGGGAACGGCGGGCTCCCGTCTAGCGTGTGGCACGTGGTCAAACTCTCTGTCGTCGTGCCGTTCTACAACGTACGGACATACGCTCCCGAAACCCTGCGAAGTCTGCGGGCCAACGCCCAGAGTGACTTCGAGTTCATCCTCGTCGACGACTGCTCGACCGACGGAACGCTGGAGATCCTCCAGCGCGCCGAGCGCGAGATCCCCGGCGTCGTCCTGATCAGGCACGAGAAGAACGGGGGCCTGGCCACCGCGCGCAACACGGGGATCGACGCGGCGCGCGGCGAGTACCTCACCTTCCTCGACGGCGACGACTGGGCCGTCCCCGGCCACTACGAGCGGCTGCTGGCCGCCATCACGACTCTGGGCTGCGACTTCGTCCGTACGGACCACGTGCAGTTCACCGACCGGACACGTACCGTCCACCCGGTTCCGTACGGCCTGCGCAACACCGTCGTACGGCCGCGCGACGTGATCCTGCCGGCGGATCGCTCGACGCCGGTGGACTACGCGTACGCCTGGGCCGGCGCCTACCACCGCAGGCTCGTGGACTCGGGGGTGCTGCGGTTCCGGGACGGGCTGCGCACGGCCGAGGATCGGCCCTGGATCTGGCGCCTGCACCGCGAGGCCCGCTCGTTCGCGGCGGTCGGTCTTCCGGGGATCTTCTACCGGCGCGGGGTCGCCTCGTCCCTCACCCAGATCGGCGACGTGCGCCAGCTCGACTTCATCAGGGCCTTCGACCAGGTCGTCGAGGAGACCGCACAGGACGCGGAGGCCGAGCTGCTGCTGCCGAAGGCGATCCGCACCTACTGCGCGGTGATGGCGCACCACCTGCAGTCCATCGAGAGGTTCGAGCCCGCGGTGGCACGGAAACTGCGCTCCATGAGCGCGGCCGCCCTGCGGCGGATGCCCCAGGACACTCTCACCGCCACGCTGAACTCACTGGACGACCACCGTGCCGGCCAACTGCGCCGCGTACGCCGTCGTCCCGTCTCCCAGGAGGCCGCGGCCTGATGCCCGGTACACCCACCGCGCCGACCGGCCGGTCCACCACCCAGATATTCTCCGCGTGCACGCAGTACGCTGCCGCCACCCTCGTCGCGGCGCTGCGCGCGGGCCTGTTCGGTCCGCGGTCGCAGCACCGGCGCATCCTCGTCGTCAGTGACACCTCGCCCTCCCCCGAACTGGGCACCCCGCTCCACCTCAGGCCCGGATTCGGGGGCCTGGCCGGCGAGTTCGACGCGGTGCACTCCTGGAACGACTTCATCCGCCCCTTCCATCCCGCGGGCTGGTCGCCCCGGGCGCAGGACGCCTCGCTGTGGGAGCGGGCCGTACGCCGGGAGTGGGACCTCGGCGACGAGGAGGTGGAGCTCGCCTGCGAGTCCATCCAGGCCAACCCCGCCCAGGCCCTCACGACGGTCTTCGGCGACAGCCCGGTGCACATCTACGCCGACGGGCTGATGAGTTACGGACCCACCCGCAGCAAGCTCAACCAGCTGGTCGGCACCCGGATCCGCCGGCTGCTCCACCTGGACCTGGTGCCGGGGCTGCGACCGCTGCTGCTCACCGAGTTCGGCGTCGGTTCCGAGATCGTCCCGACCGACGTCTTCCTGAAGGTGCTGGCCGAACTCGCCGACTCGGCGGACACCCCACTCCCCGCCTCCGGCGAGGGCGACGGCGGTGCCCCGGCCCTGCTGCTCGGCCAGTACCTCGCCGCGCTGGACCTGATCACGCTGCGGGAGGAGGAGGAACTGCACGCGCGGATGCTGCGCGGCGCCGTCGCCCTCGGCCACACCCGCGTCGTCTTCAAGCCGCACCCCAGCGCGCCGGCCCACTGGACGCGGGCGCTGGAGGAGGAGGCGCGGCGGCTCGGCGCCGACCTCACCGTCCTGGACAGCCCGGTCCTCGCCGAGACGCTGTTCGAGACCATGCGCCCGGCCCTGGTCGTCAGCTGCTTCTCCACCGCTCTGCTGACCGCCGCCGCCTTCTACGGCCTCCCGGTCGCCCGCGTCGGCACCGGCCCCCTGCTGGAGGAGCTCACTCCGTACGAGAACAGCAACCGCATCCCGCTGACGATCGTCGACGCACTCCTGCCCGACCTCGAGGACCCGGCCGCGGTCACCAGCTGGTCGCTGCCCTCCGCCGCGGAGGTCAGGGGCGAGCTGTCCCGCCTGGTCAACGCGGTCGGCTACGCCATGCAGCCGCAGCTCCAGGCCGGGCTGCACGCCGAAGCGGAGCGCTACCTCCTGGAGCGCCACGCCGTCATGGGGCGCTACTTCCAGCGGCGGCGGCTCACCAGGCTGGCGCTGCCCGGGGGTGTGCCCGCGCGACTGGCGTTCATCCCGCGCAGTCCCGCGGTGCGCCGGCTCGCCCGCAAGGCCCGCGCCCTGAAGCAGGCGGCGACCGGCTGAGCCTTTGCACCGGCCGCCGGCCACCGGATGCCCCCGCCTGACGCACCGCAGATTCCAGTGATTCCGCACGGCCCGGCCCGTTCCGGGAGAGGAGCCTTCCCCCGTGGCCGAAGCGCCCACGACGATCCGGACCACCACGGTGGCCGCACCGTCCGACCTGTCCGCCTCACCCGTCCTGTCCGCCCCGCGCTCCGGCGCGAGCCGGATGCGGGCCCTTGACGGACTGCGCATCCTGGCCGCCCTCATGGTCTGCCTGTACCACTTCGCGGGGAAGAGCGGCACGGTCGCCGAGTCCTGGGGGCAGTCGCCGGGCCTGCTGTTCCCGACCCTGTCCCAGGCGGCCGTCTACGGCTGCCTGGGTGTGCAGTTCTTCTTCGTCATCAGCGGTTTCGTCATCTGCATGAGCAGCTGGGGGCGTTCACTGGGCGACTTCTTCCGGTCCCGGGTCGTGCGCCTCTACCCGGCGTACTGGGCGGCGATCGTCCTGGTGACGGCGGCCGCGGTCGCCCTGCCGGTCGTCGTGGAACCCCTGCGCACGGACGAGCTGCTGCTCAACCTGACGATGCTGCAGCAGCCCATGGGCGCGGACCGG
Organism: Streptomyces polyrhachis; assembly: GCF_042663125.1. NCBI lineage: Bacteria > Bacillati > Actinomycetota > Actinomycetes > Kitasatosporales > Streptomycetaceae > Streptomyces > Streptomyces polyrhachis. Next base: position 41,283 of record NZ_JBHSZO010000005.1, read on the forward strand.
GTGCTGGGGGTGTGCTGGACGCTCTGGGTCGAGCTGCGCTTCTACGTGCTGTTCGCGCTCTTCGTCGTCTGGCGCGGCGTCACCTACCGCCGGGTGGTGGTCTTCTGCTGCCTGTGGACGTTCGCGGGGGTGCTCGCCCGAGTCGCCGGCACCCCGCTGACGGACGAGCTGGTCATGCGCGACCACGCGCCGTTCTTCATCGGCGGCCTGGCCCTGTACCTGATCCACCGCTACGGCAGCGACCTCCTGCTGTGGGGCATCGTCGCGATGAGCTTCCTGCTCGGCCAGCGCTACTCCGTGACCGCGCTCTGGCACCCGGGCATGGGGGGTGACTTCCACCGCTCCCCGTACGTGATCCAGCTGATCGTCGCCGCCGCGTTCCTGTCGGTCGCCGCGGTGGCGCTGGGGTGGCTGCGCTGGGCGAACTGGCGCTGGCTCACCGTCGCGGGCGCGCTGACCTATCCGTTCTACCTGGTGCACGAGCACCTGGGCTGGTTCTTCATCCGGGTCCTGCACCGGGACTGGGGGCTGGCGCCGATCCCGACGCTGCTCGTCTCGGTCGGCGGCCTGCTGACCCTCGCGTGGCTGATCCACCGATACGTGGAGAAGCCGCTCGGCCCGCGTCTGAAGCGGACCATGACCGCCCAGAGCGCCCGGCTGAACGCGGCGCTGCGCAAGGGGGCGTGAGACACCCGGACGCCGAAACGGCCCGCCCCCGCGCCGGGGGACGGGCCGTTTCGGCGTCCGCGTCAGGCAGTGGCCGGGGTCCGTTCGCGGGTGGCGGGCTTCGCCGGGGTGAGGTAGCTCTGCCAGCCCTCGCCCGGCTGCTGGCCGACCTGGAGCTGCTGGAGTTTGGCCAGTACGGCCGGGTCCTGGGCGTCCAGCCAGTCGGCGAGCTGGCGGAAGGAGACGCACTGCACGTCGGGGCGCGGGCAGATGCTCTTGATGGTGTTCTCCACGGCCCGCATGTACGCGCCGCCGTGCCACTGCTCGAAGTGGTTGCCGATGATCAGCGGCGCCCGGTTGCCGGCGTAGGAGCGGTCGAAGCCCAGCATCAGGCTGCGGTAGACCTGGGCCTCGGCGGTGGCCGGGGTGATGTTCGGGTTGACCTTGTAGTTGTAGTCCATGGTCAGCGCCTCGTACTTGCTGCCGGGGAAGGGCACCGTCTGCATGGACAGGTCCCACAGGCCCTCCGGGCCCTTCTTCGGCCAGACCTGGAGGTTGACGCCGCTGGTGTCGTAGCGCCAGCCCAGCTCGCTCGCGGCCTTCACCAGGTTCTTGCGGCCCTCCAGGCAGGGGGTGCGCGCGCCGGTCAGCTCCTTGTCGTAGTCGAAGGGCAGCGGGGCGGAGCTGCGGTCGCCGGTGGTGGTCTTCCAGCTCTTGACGAAGCGCTTGGCCTGGCTGATCTCGCTCTTCCAGTCCTCCACCGACCAGCTGTCGACGCCGGTGGGGCCGCAGAAGTGGCCGTTGAAGTGGGTGCCGATCTCGTGGCCGTCCATCCATGCGGCGCCGACCTGCTCCAGGGTCTGCTTGACGTGCAGGTCGTTGAGGAAGCCGATGTCGGAGGCGCCGGGGGCGTGGCCGGGGGCGGTGTACTCGGTGCGCTTGGATTCGGGGAGCACGTACAGGCCGCTGAGGAAGAACGTCATGGTGGCGTCGTACTTCTTACCGACCTCGCGGAAGTGCTGGAAGAGGCCGGAGCCGTCCTCGCCGGCGCCGTCCCAGGAGTAGACGACGAACTGCGGGGGCTTCTCACCGGGCTTGAGGCGGGTGAACTTGGGCTGGTCGGGCTGGCGGCCGGTGTAGGCCGTGGAGCCGTCGCCGATCAGCCGCAGCGGCTTGCCGTTGCTGACGGCCGCGGCCGCCTTGTGGGCTTTGCCGGCCGCGGCCTCGCCGTCCGCCTGCGTGCCGCCGGCGGCGCAGCCGGCGACTCCGGCGGTGAGTGCCGCGGCGGTGCAGGCCGCGAGGGCCAGACGCATGGGGTTGTACACAGGGCCACCTCTCCAGTCGACCGAACACATAGAGAGATAACCCGAAAGTCCCATCAATCAGACTTATTCACTCTTTTGCTGATTTCCGTGTCGTGGCCGCCAGGCCGCCGCCGCTCAGTCCTGCTGCGCCCGCACCAGTACGTCCCCCGCGGCCGTACGGAAGTACAGCACCGAGCGCCCGGAGCGCCGGCGGGCGACGAGGCGGGCGTCCAGCAGCACCCGCAGGTGCCGGCCCACCGAGCCCAGGCCCTGACCGGTGAGCGCGGTGAGCTGGGTCGTGCTCAGCGGGGTGCCCAGGAGTTCGAGCACGGCCGCGCGCGCCGGGCCCAGGAGGGCGGCCAGCGCGGCGGGGACGGCGGTGCGGCCGGCCTCGGCCAGCACGCCCGAACAGGGGTACACCACCGCGTACTTGCCGGCGTGGTCGTAGGACACCCAGCCCCGGTGCGGGGTGACCGGCACGAAGAGCAGCCGCCGCCCGGAGAGGTCCTGCGGCGGGTGGTCGTGCGCGTTGATCTGCAGCCGGCTCTCCCCCAGCCAGCGCATGCCGGGCCGCATGTCGTCCAGTACGGCCGCCCAGCCGCCCTCGGTGAGCCGGCGGGTGCGGGCCACGACGTCCGCCTCCAGGATCCGGCGGCGGCGCGGCCAGGTGGGCAGCACGGTGTGCGTCCAGACCCACTCCAGCAGGTCGGCGAGCAGCCCGGGGAGGTCGTCGCGGTCCAGCGCGGGGGGCAGCGGGCCGGGGCGGGAGACGACCAGGTGGGCGCGGGCCCGCCCGGGCGGGGTGCGGCGGATGTCGGCCAGCTCCTCCTCGAAGGTGCGGGCGCCGTCGAAGGAGGGCACGGGGGTGAGGAAGTCGGCCAGCCAGTTGCGGTGGCCCAGCGCCGCGTCGGCGAGCTGTGCGGTGACGGGGCGGGCCGCCACGTGGGCGCGGTAGCCGGGGAGATGGTCCGCACGCCAGCTCAGCTCGCCCGGGTCGGCGGGCTTGGGGCGCTCCAGGGACATGAAGGCGGCGACGGCCTCGCTGAGCGGGGAGAGGGCGAAGCGCCCGCCCGCGAGGGTGTCGGCGTCCAGTCGCCAGTAGCCCATGTCACCGCTCCCCCGCCGCAGTTCGTTTCGCCGTGCCGCGAAACAGTAACGCCGCGGTGGCGGCCGGTCCGAGACTCCCCTCCATGCGCACCTACCGGCAGCTCCTCGCCACCCCGCAGTTCACCCCGCTCCTCCTCCTCGCCCTGATCCAGAGCGCCGCGACGACCGTGGGCGTCCTCGCACTCGGCACCCTCGTCTTCCGTACGACCGACTCGCCGCTGCTCTCCGCGCTGAGCATGTTCGGCGCCGCCTTCGCCCAACTCCTGGGCGCCACCTTCCTGATGTCCGCCGCCGACCGGCTGCCGCCCCGGGCCGCGCTGTGCTCCGTCGCGCTGGTCTTCGCCGCCGGGGAGGCGGCGCTGGCCGTGCCGGGGCTGCCGCCGGCGGCGCTCTTCGGGGTGCTGCTGGTGGCGGGGGCGGTCGGCTCGGTGGGCACCGGGGTGCGGCTGGGGCTGCTCGCGGACGTACTGCCGGCGGAAGGCTACGTACTGGGACGCTCGGTGCTCAACATGGCCAACAGCACGATGCAGGTAGGCGGTTTCGCACTAGGCGGCGTCCTGCTGCAGTTCCTCCCGGAGCGCACCGTCCTGCTGCTGTGCTCGGGGCTGTACGCCGCCTCGGCGCTCCTCGCGCGCTGCGGGCTGCGGCGGCGGGCGGCGCGGGCCGCGGGGCGCCCGTCGGTGCGCGAGACCTGGCGGGTGAACGCGGTGCTGTGGTCCTCGGCGGCGCGCCGCTACGTCCTGCTGGCCAGCTGGGTGCCCAACGGCCTCGTCGTGGGCTGCGAGGCGCTCTTCGTCTCCTACGCGCCCGGGCACGCCGGGGTGCTGTACGCCGCCGCGGCGGCCGGGATGTTCGCCGGGTACCTGCTCGTCGGCCGCTTCCTCACGGCGACGTGGCGTGAGCGGCTGGCGGCGCCGCTGCGGCTGCTGCTCGCCGTGCCGTACCTGGTGTTCCTCCTGCACCCCTCGGCACCGCTCGCCGCGTCGGCGGCGGCGCTCGCCTCGGTGGGCTTCTCGGCGACGCTGCTGCTGCAGGAGCGGCTGGCGCAGCTCACGCCGCCGTCCCTGACGGGCCAGACGCAGGGGCTGCAAACGGCGGGGATGCTGACGATGCAGGGGGTGGGCGCCGCGCTGGCGGGCGCGCTGGCGACGCTGCTCTCCCCGGCGGTGGCGATCCCGGTGATGGCGGCCGCGTCGATAGCCGTCACCCTGGCGCTCGCGCCGGGGCTGCGCCGGCGCCCCCAGGAGGCCGGCGGCTACGGCGAGGAGGTCTCCGACTCCAGCGCGGCGCGGGTCGCCGGGCCGTAGACACCCGCCGGGTCGGCGTAGACACCCCGGCTGCGCTGGTAGTCGTGGACGGCGCCGCGGGTGCCCGTGTCGTACGTGCCGTCGGGCTGCTCCTCGTAGAAGCCCAGCTGCCCCAGGCGCAGTTGGAGCTCCTGGACCTCGGCGCCCGTGTCCCCGCGGCCGAGCGTGGGGCCGGCCGGCGGCGGGGGCCCGGTGGTGGCCGGCGCGCTCGGCGGGGCGGACGGCGCGGCGGGCGCGGGTGGCGGCGCGGCGGCCGTGCCCGGCCGGGTGGGGTCGGGGCCCCCGCCCGCGCCGGGGGCGGCCGAGCGGGAGGACGCGTCCGGGGTGGCGCTCGGGGCGCCGGTGGAGGCGCCGGGCTCCGCGCTGCGCGCGTCCTTCGGGGGCGCCTTCTTCGAGCCCTTCGAGGGCTCCTGCGACGGGGTGGCGTCCGGCGGCAGCTCCATCGCCGAGGTGCTCGGGTCGGGCAGCACCTCGGTCGTCCGGTCGGTGTCCTGGAAGACCTTCATCCCCAGCGCCATGAGGCAGGCGATGACACCGACGGCGAGCAGCGCGCCGAGCACGGCCGGCGGGCTGCCCAGCGCGCCGGGGGCGCGGTGGCTGCCGCGTCCGCCGCGGCCGGCCCTCCGGTACGGCACGACCTCGGCGCCGGGCGGCTCGTAGCGGACCAACTCGGCGCCCGGGTGCGGCGCCTGCGGATACTCGGTGGTGAAGAGTCCGAGGTCGGCGACCTCGGGCCCCGGCTCCGTGCCGTGCCTGATCGTCCGGCGTATCTCTGATTCCACCGGTCCGGCCCCCTTCGCGAACATCCGGCTGACATCGGACTCTAATGGAGAACCGCCGGGCACACGACTGCCACCGGACATCCCGCGTATCCCCGCGTATCCCCGCGTACCGGCTAGTGTGCTCAGCGATGTTCTCCTCAGGCGGACCCACCCTGCGCGAACTCGCCGTCCAGGCGCTCTCCTCGGTGGAGCGCGGCTACGACCTGCTCGCGCCCAAGTTCGACCGCACGCCCTTCCGCACCCCGGACACCGTCCTGGACGCGGTGGGCGGTGTCCTGCGCCGCCTGGGCCCGTTCGGCAGCGGGCTCGACCACTGCTGCGGTACGGGCGCGGGCGTCGGCGTGCTGCGGGGGGTGTGTACGGAGCGGGTGGTCGGCGTGGACTTCAGCGCCGGCATGCTGGAGCGCGCCCGCGCGGCGTACGGCACCGCGCCGACGGGCCCGCGGACGGGGTGGGTGCGCACCGACGTGCGGCGGCTGCCCTTCGGTGCGGACTTCGACCTCGTCACCGGCTTCGGGGCCTTCGGGCACTTCCTGCCGCGTGAACTCCCCGCGCTCTTCGCCGAGGTGCGCTCGGTGCTGCGCCCCGGCGGCGTGTTCGCCTTCCCCGTCGCCGCCCCGCCGCGCGTCGGCTCGGCCGGGTACTGGACGGTGTACGGCTTCGACGCGGTGATGCGGCTGCGCAACGCGCTGTGGCGGCCGAGGTTCGTGATGTACTACCGGACCTTCCGACTGCCGCACGTGCGCCGGGAGTTGGAGGCGGCCGGCTTCGAGGTGTCGACGGTGGCGCTGGCGGGGCCGGGGCTGCGCGCGGACGGCAGCCCGCGGTGCCGGCTGGTGGTCGCCCGCGCCCGGTGAGCGCCCCGTCGCGGGGGCGCCCACCGGCGGTGCGGGCTCAGACCGCCGGCCTCAGACGCCCCTGATCCACCGCAGGAGCCCCTGCCACCACGGCACCGGACCGCTCTGCACGGGCGCGGCGCCCTGCGTGACCGGCACCGGGAGCAGCGCGTCGTCGGAGGCGGGGTCGGGGTGGCCGGCGGCGTGCGCCTGGCCCACCGCCGCGGGGTCCATCGGCGTGAACTCCACCGGCAGCGAGACGAGTTCGCGGGAAAGCAGCGAGGTACGCCACCGCAGCTCACCCCCGTCGACGGTCAGGCGCAGGTCCGGCAGCCGGGCGAGGAGCGCGTCCACGCCCGTGTCGGCTATCGCACGGCCGATGTCCTGACCCGGGCACTCGTGCGGGCCGCCGCTGAAGGCCAGGTGGGAGCGGTTTCCGTGGACCGGCACCGAGGGGTCGGGGCGGATCGCGGGGTCGGCGTTGCCCGCGGCCAGGCCCAGCACCAGCATGTCCCCCTCCTTGATGCGGTGCCCGGCCAGCTCCGTGTCACCGGTCGCCCAGCGCCCGTACACCGCGGTGAACGGCGGCGCGTCCCACAGGACCTGCTCCAGTGCGTCGGGCAGCGTCATGTGGCCGCCGGCCAGGTTGCCGCGGAAGCGCTGGTCGGTGAGGACCATGTGCAGGGTGTTGGCGATCAGGTTGCCGGTGGTGGTGTAGGCGGCGATGAGCACCAGGCGCAGGTGCTCGACCAGTTCCTCGTCGCCCAGCGCCGAGCCGTGCGCGATCAGCCAGCTCGCGAAGTCGTCGCCGGGCAGCTCCTTCTTGGCGGCGACGAGTTCCCTCAGGGCCGTGACGATGAAGGCGTTGCTGGCGATGGCCGTCTCGGTGCCCTGCACCATGTCCCGGGCGGCGTCCAGGAGTTGGGGTCCGTAGGAGTCGGACATGCCGAGCAGCTTGGTCATCACCAGCATGGGCAGCACGCCGGCGAAGTCCGCCTGGAGGTCCGCGTGGCCCCGGGCGGCGAAGGAGTCGATCAGCTGGTCGGCGTAGCGGGTGACGTAGCGGCGGATGCCGCGCCGGTCCATCCGGTTCAGCGACTCGGTGACGGCCACGCGCAGCCGCTTGGCCTCCTCGCCGTCGAGGAAGGCGCACAGCGGCTGCCACATCGTGATGGGCAGCAGCGGGTTGTCGATGGCGACGCGGCCCTCGCGGGCCTCGCGCCACAGCCGCGAGTCGCGGGAGAAGCGGGTGGGGTTGCGGCTGACGTCCAGGTTCTCCCGGTAGCCGAGGACCAGCCACGCCGGTACGTCGCCCTGCACCAGTACGGGGGCCACGCCGCCGTGCTCGGCGCGCAGCTTCTCGTACAGGGCGGGGGCGTCGTGCTCCACCTCGGGCCCGTAGAGCCGGGTCGGGCCCTCCTGGGAGCGGGGGCCGGGTATGTGGGCGGGGCAGCCGGGCGGGGGCGCCGGGAGGCCGTCTGCGGAGTCGTGCGGGGTCGCGGTCACCGTGCCTCCAAGGGCTGGGCGAGGGTGTGCAGTCGGCGCAGCAGCGCCAGCAGGACGTCCCGGCCCGCCTCCCGGTGGCGCACGTCGGCGCCGACGAGGGGGACGTCCGGGGAGAGGTCGAGGGCCAGGCGGATGTCCTCGAGCGAGTGCTGCGGTGCGTCGGGAAACTGGTTGACGGCCACGATGAAGGGCACCCCGCCCTCCTCCAGCCGGCCCAGCACGTCGAAGCAGGACTCCAGCCGGCGGGTGTCGACCAGGACGACGGCGCCGAGCGCGCCCTCGAAGAGGCCGTTCCACAGGAACCAGAAGCGCTGCTGGCCGGGGGTGCCGAACAGGTAGAGGACCAGGCGGTCGTTGAGGCTGATGCGGCCGAAGTCCATGGCGACCGTGGTGGCGCTCTTCTCCTCCACCCCGAAGAGGTCGTCGACGCCGGCGCCGGCCTGCGTCATCGTCTCCTCGGTGGTCAGCGGCGCGATCTCGCTGACCGCGCCGACCAGGGTGGTCTTGCCCACCCCGAAGCCGCCGACCACCACTATCTTCACGGCGACGCTCGCCGATTCCGGCAGTACGTCCTGCGGCCGGGGACCGGCCACCGCGTCAAAGCTGTTCAAGCCCATGGATGATTTCCTCGATGAGGCTCATGTCGGCGACGGGGGGCACGGTGGAGCGGGTCACGATCAGCTCCCGGGCGAGCAGGTCGCCCAGGAGGACGCTCACGACGCTGAAGGGCAGCTTCAGGTACGCCGCGACCTCGGCGATCGAGATCGGGGCGGTGCACAGCCGCAGGATCGCGGACTGCTCGGGTGGTAGCCCGTGCGGCGGCCCGGCGCGCGCGATGACCAGCGTGACGAGGTCGAGCGGCTCCTTGGCGGTCTCACCGGTGCGGCCACCGGTGATCACGTAGAGCCGTTCGGGTCCCGCCTCGTACCACGCGTGATCCTCGTCGCTCATATGGCCGTTCCGTCGGCCGTGCTGCGTGGCGGGCTGGTGAGATGGGAGCCGATGCGCGCCACCAGGTCGCGCATCCGCCGTCCCATCAGGCCCGCGTCCACACCCTCGTCGGCCGCCACCGCCAGATAGGCGCCGGAGCCGGCCGCCATCAGGTAGAAGAAGCCGCCGTCCACTTCGATCACGATCATCTTCAGCAGTCGGCTGCTGCCCGGGAAGACGTCCGAGATCGACCGCGACAGGCTCTGCAGGCCGGCGCAGGCCGCCGCCAGCCGGTCCGCGGTGTCGGGCTCGGTGTCGTGCTGGGCGATGCGCAGTCCGTCCGACGAGAGCACGACCACGTGGCGGGTCTGCGGAACGCTCTCGGCGAGGTCCTTGAGCATCCAGTCCATATCCGCTCGGCGCACCACGGCTACTCCCTCTTGTCGCGCTCGTCGCGCTCGTCGGTTGACTCGTCACCACTCTGGGGGGCCGCGGCGCCGGGCACCGGGTCCCTTCCGGCCAGGGCGTCCGTGAAGTCCCCCAGCCACAGGCCCGGTTCGCCCGTGTCGGCGGCGGGCTCGGAGGCGGTGGTCGTTCCCGCGGGTCCCGCGGGCCTTGCGGGGGAGGCCGGGGCCGCGCCGCCGGCCGGCTCCGCGGGCGGGGCCGCGGGCAGGCGCCGGCGCCGCTGGGGCAGACCGTTGGCCGTCGGGGCCGCGAGGCTCCCGGCGGGCGGGGATGCCTGCGGGCCGGGCACCCGGCGGCGCTCGGGGGGCTGCGGGGCGCCGCCCAGGGGCCGCGGGCCCGAGGTCGTGCCGATCCCGTGCGCGGCATCGGTCGCCGGGGTGGAGGTGACCAGGGCGGCGGGGACGATGAGCACCGCGCGCACGCCGCCGTAGGCGGAGGAGCGCAGGGCCACCGTCAGGTCGTACGCCTGGGCGAGCCGGCCGACGACCGCCAGGCCCAGGCGCGGGGTCTCCCCCAGGTCGTGCAGGTCGATGCCCGCCTGGGCCTCGCGGAGCATCCGCTCGGCGCGCTCGCGGGCCTCCTCGCTGAGGCCGACGCCGCCGTCCTCGATCTCGATGGCGATGCCCGACTGGACCTCGCCGGCGGTGAGATGGACCTTGGTGCGCGGCGGGGAGTAGCGGGTGGCGTTGTCGAGCAGCTCGGCCAGGGCGTGGATGAGGGGCTCGACGGCGGGGCCGACGACGGCGACCTCGGAGACCGGGTGCAGCTCGACGCGCTGGTAGTCGGTGATGCGCGACATGGCGCCGCGCAGCACGCTGTAGAGCGGGACGGGCTTGCTCCAGCGCCGGCCGGGGCGGTCGCCGCCGAGCACCGCGATGCTGTCGGCGAGGCGGCCGACCAGGGCCGTACCGTGGTCGAGCTTGAGCAGGTCGGCGAAGACCTGGTGGTCCTGGCCGTGGCGCTGCTCCATCTCCCGCAGGCCCTGGGCCTGCTGGTGGACGATGGCCTGGACGCGGCGGGCGATGTTGACGAAGCCGCGCTCGGCGGACTCGCGCAGGTCCTCGGCGTTCTGGATGGCCTCGACGACCGCGCGCAGGGCCGCCTCGTGGGCGGCGCGGAACTCGGGGGCCACGGCGGGGTCGTAGCGCACCCCGCCGAGGACGTCCTCGGCGAACTCGCCCTTCTGCAGCCGCTGCACGGCCTCGGGGAGCAGCGCGGCGAGGCGGGCCGTCTCCGCCTCGTGCTGGGTGAGGCGGCGGCGGGCGGTCGCCTCCTGGCCGGCGTACTCCCCGCGCAGGGCCGTCAGCGTCCGGGTGCGCTGGTCCACCACGAGGGAGAGGAAGGCCGTCAGCGCGGTGGCGAGGCCGCCGGTCCAGGCGACCGCCGCCCGGCCGCCGGAGGCGGTGGCGAGCAGGGCGATCACGGTGGCCAGGGCGAGTGCGGCGGGCGGTATCACCCAGGGCGAGACGGCGGTCGCGCGCCGGTCCCCGGGGGCCGGTCCTGTGGGATCCATCGGCATCCTCAAGCTGTGGTGGTCACATCGAACTGGCTGTCGCGTCAAGCCGGGTGAACAGGCACGCAGCGTAGCCCCTCCCCATGGGCCGCGCATCGCTTCCTGGCATATTCACCTGAAGAGCAACTGACGTGGTAGGCAGGAAAGTTACCGCTTGCGCGCCGGTGTTTTCCACGCTTCCCCCGAGGATGCCGAAAGGACGCCGCCGGGCGACTCCGCGTCAGCTTCCGACGAGCGGCTGCCAGGGTCGTACGGCCTCCAGTTCGAAGCCCGTCTCCAGCAGCGTGCGCTCGTCGCCGTGCATCGCGGAGAGCATCACACCGATGGGCAGTCCGGCGGCGGTGGTGCCGCCGGGCAGGGAGAGCGCGGGGGTGCCGGCGATGTTGGCGAGCGGGGTGAAGGCGACGTAGGAGGACAGCCGGCCGATCAGCTCCTCGTAGGGGACGTTGGGGCTGAGGTGGCCCAACTCGGGGGTGGTGTGGGCCAGTACGGGCGTGAGGAGCAGGTCGTGCCCGGTGAACGCGGCGGCCGTCGTCTCGCGCACCCCGTGGCGCAGCCGGCGCAGGAAGGCCGGGGTGCTGAGGAGGCTTCCGCGGTAGCGGGCGCGCAGGCCCTGGCTCAGTCCGTCCATCCGGCGCGCCTCGAAGCCCCGGCCGAAGGCGAGCTTGCCCATGGCGCCGCAGAGGAAGGAGAGCATGCCCCAGTAGGTGATGAAGTCCGCCTCGAAGGTCGGCGCGAGGGGCAGGCGGGCCGGCTCCACGGTGTGCCCGAGCTTCTCCAGCGCCTCGGCGGTGGCGGTGACGGCCGCGCGGGTCTCGGCGTCGGTGACGGCGCCGGTCGGCGAGTCCAGCACCAGGCCGATGCGCAGCCGGCGCTTCCCCGGCCCCTCGACGAGGCCCAGCGCGGGCAGGCCCGGGGCGGGGCGGTAGTCCTCGGCCGCCGCGAAGAACGCCGCCGTGTCCCGTACGGTCCGGGTGAGCACGCCGTCGCTGATGATGTCGATGGGCAGCCGGCGCCCCTCCTCGTTCGCCACCAGGCGCCCGCGGGTGGCCTTCAGTCCGACGAGTCCGCAGCAGGCCGCGGGGATGCGGATCGAGCCGCCGCCGTCGTTGGCGTGCGCGAGGGGTACGGCGCCGGCGGCGACCAGGGCCGCGCTGCCGCCGGAGGAGCCGCCGGTGGAGTGGCCGGTGTGCCAGGGGTTGCGCGCCGGGGGCGCGGCGGCGAACTCGGTGGTGGCGTTGAAGCCGAACTCGGGGAGGCGGGTCTTGCCCAGCACGCTCACGCCGGAGCTGAGGAGTTGGCGGGTGAAGGGGGCGTGGCGGCGGGCGGGGCGGGCGGTGAAGGCGGCACTGCCGTGGCCGGTGGGCAGGCCCGCGTAGTCGGTGTTGTCCTTGACGAAGGTGGGGACGCCGGCGAGGCGCCCGGTGTGCCCCAGCGCGGGCTCGGGCAGCCGGGTGGCCACGGCGGCCAGCTCCCCGTCCACCCGCTCCACCCGGGCGCGGGCGGCCTCGGCCAGCTCGGCGGGGCTGAGGTGGCCGGCGCGGACGAGCGCGGCCAGGGCGACGGCGTCGTGGGTGGCGAGGATGTCGTCGGTGACGGCGGTGACGGTGTTGGTCATGGGGTCAGTATCGGCAGGGGGCGGGTGGTACGGCCAGAGGCCCCCGGGGTGCGGGGCCCTCCGGCCGTACGGACCGCTCAGTGCCGCGCTTCGAGGACGGGGTAGTAGCCGCCGGACTGCCCGGAGGCGGTGGGGTGGTAGGACTCGCCGATGTTGAACCAGTTGACGCTGTGCAGCCAGGCGCTCCCGGAGCAGATCTCGTGTCCGGTGAACGGCGGGCGGACGTCGCCGTAGGTGAAGCCGTGGCTCGCGACGCGGCCGGCGGTGACGGTGCTCAGCAGGTCCGAGGCGCTGTTGATGGCGGAGCGGGACGCCTCGCTCAGTCCGACGATGCAGCTGCCGCCGAGCTGGTAGAAGCGGGGGTAGCCCAGGACGACCACGTGGGCGTTGGGGGCGCGGCTTCGGATGGCGTTGTATACGGCGTCGAGGCGGCCCGGGAGGGTGCCCGAGATGTATGCCTTGGCCTCGTTGATGCGCGAGATGCAGGTGGCCTCGCTGTAGAGCACGCAGGTGGTCATGGCGTCGGCGAAGCCGGCGTCGTTGCCGCCGATGCTGATGGAGACGAGGCTGGTGGCGGAGTTGAGCGTCCCCAGCTGGTTGTTGATGACGTCGGTGGTGCGGGCGCCTGAGCAGGCGGGGAAGCTGAACGAGGCGGGTGCGTTGGCGTTCTTCCAGAGCACCGGGTAGGCCTTGGTGCTGCGTTTGCAGCTGCCGCTGGCCGAGTCGTAGGAGCCGGCGCCGACGCCGGAGGAGTACGAGTCGCCCAGGGCGACGTAGTTGTCCCCGGCGGCGTGCGCCGGGGACGTGCCGAGCAGGACCGCGGTGGCGGTGAGCAGTAGGCCCAGCAGGGCCGAGACGGTGCGGGACGTTCTCATGGAACCCCCTTGGCGAGAGTTGGTAACTCACAGGTAACAAAGCCTTACCCTGTCCTATGCGTGTCCATGCCAAACGCCAATGGGCGCTTCGGGCAATCCACTTGATCGTTTGGACCGCGTCCACCGATCGGTGCGCAGACCGCCCTCGGGGCGCGTGGGCGGCGGTCCTTGACACTGCAATCGAAACACTGTCACTATTGCAGAATGAGCGAGACGTGGACGATCGGTGAGCTGGCGAGGCGCGCGGCCCAGGAGTTGGGCCCGGAGGGCGCCGCGTCGAACGGCCGCGTGCGCGAGCTGCCGAGCGAACGGCTGATCCGGTGGTACGGCACGATCGGGCTGGTGGATCCACCGCTGACCCGCAGAGGCCGCGTCGCGCTGTACGGGGAGCGGCATCTGCTCCAACTCGTCGCCGTCAAGCGGCTGCAGGCCCGCGGGCACTCCATCGCGGAGATCCAGACGATGCTGGCGGGGGCGCCGGAGGGCCGGCTCCGGGAGGCGGCGGAGCTGCCTGCCGCCGACGGGGCCGCCCCGGGGGGCGCCCGTGCGGCGGCGGGCGCGACTCCAGCGGCTGCGGCGGCGGCTCCGCCGCGCGGGCGCTTCTGGGCCGCCGAGGGCCGCAGCGCAGCCGCGGCCCCCCTGGTCGAGGAGTGCGGGGGTCCGGTCGAGTGGTCGTTCACCCCGACTGTCAGCCCCGCTCTCCAACTGGCCCCCGGCGTCACGCTGCTGCTGGCGGCGACCCCCGCGGGCCGCCCCACCGCCGAGGACCTCACCGTCCTCACCGAGGCGGCGGCCCCCCTGCTCGACGCGCTGCACCGGCGCGGTCTGCTTCAGCTGTCTCCCCACCTACCACCGGATCCGTCGCACACGGATCCGGAGAGGAGTTCGCGATGAACGCTGCGACGACACCCGTCATCACACCGCTGGCGCCCGGTGAGGGCGCGCCGCTGCCGGACGCCGGGCTGGGCGCGCTGCGGACCGAGCGCGGCAACCTGCCGCTGGAGAGCGTCGCCGTGGCCGCCCGGATCGCCGGGATGAGCGCGGGGGTGGAGGTCGTCCAGGGCTTCCGCAATCCCTTCGACGTGTCCCTGGAGGCGACGTACGTCTTCCCCCTCCCGGACCGCGCGGCGGTCACGGCGTTTCGGCTGGAGGCCGAGGACCGCGTGGTCGAGGGGGTGTTGAAGGAGCGCGGCGAGGCGCGCGCCGACTACGACCGGGCGCTCGCGCAGGGCCGGCGGGCGGCGATAGCCGAGGAGGAGCGGCCGGACGTGTTCACGATCCGGGTGGGGAACCTCGCGCCGGGCGAGCGGGTGCGCGTGCGGCTGACGCTGAGCCAGCCCCTGCCGTACGAGGACGGGGCGGCGGAGTTCCGCTTCCCGCTGGTGGTCGCCCCGCGCTACGTCCCGGGCAGCCCGCTGGCGGTGGACCCGGCGGGCAGTGGCACGGCCCCGGACACGGACGCGGTGCCGGACGCCTCCCGGATCACACCGCCGGTGCTGCTGCCGGGCTTCCCCGACCCGGTGCGCCTCTCCCTGGAGGTGCGGGTGGACCCGGCGGGGCTGAGCCTGCGCGAACTGCGCTCAAGTCTGCACGAGGTGACGACGGTTCAGGCGGACGGCTCCCCGGAGAGCGGCGCGGTGCTGGTCCGGCTGCGTCCCGGGGAGCGGCTGGACCGGGACTTCGTCCTGCGCCTCGCCTTCGACGCCTCCGACTCACTGGCGCTGGTCGCGGACACCGAGGCGCCCGAAGGGGCGGACGGCGCACGGGAGTCGGGGGAGGGCGGCGGGGAGGGCGGCACCTTCGCGCTCACCGTGGTGCCGGAGCCCGGCGAGGCGGTGCGGCGGCCGCGCGACGTGGTGCTGGTGCTGGACCGCTCGGGCAGCATGAGCGGGTGGAAGATGGTCGCCGCCCGCCGGGCGGCGGCCCGGATCGTCGACACCCTGACCGTGCGGGACCGCTTCACCGTGCTCTCCTTCGACCACCGCGTCGAGCGCCCGGAGCGGCTGCCGGAGGGGCTGGCCGAGGCGGGCGACCGCAACCGCTACCGCGCGGTGGAGCATCTGGCCCGGCTGGAGGCCCGCGGGGGCACGGAGCTGCTGGGGCCCCTGCGCCAGGCCCTGGACCTGCTCCTCGGCCGGGAGGAGGCGCCCCGCGAGACGGCCGAGCGGGACCGGGTGCTGGTGCTCGTCACCGACGGCCAGGTGGGGAACGAGGACCAGATCCTGGAGCAGACCGGCGCCGACCTCTCCCGGGTGCGGGTCCACACCGTGGGGATCGACCGGGCGGTCAACGCCGGTTTCCTGGGGCGGCTCGCGGCGCTCGGCGGCGGGCGGTGCGAACTGGTGGAGTCCGAGGACCGCCTCGACGAGGCGATGGAGCAGATCCATCGGCGGATCGGCGCGCCGCTGGTGACGGGGCTGTCGTTGCGGGCCGAGGGGCTGGAGCTGCTGGACGGCACGGTGACGCACACCGGTTCGCTCTTCTCCGGGGTCCCGCTGCGGATCCTGGGCCGCTACCGGCGTGCGGGCGGCGGCGATCCGGTGGTGACCCTGCGCGGGACGACGGGCGACGGGGAGCCGTGGGAGCGCGCGGTGCGGGGCACGGCGCGGAGCGACCGGGCGACCGCCCCGCTCTGGGCCCGGAGCCGCCTGCGCACCCTGGAGGACCGCTACACGATGGGCGAGCGCTCCCTGGAGGAGGACATCGTGGCGACGTCACTGCGCTTCACAGTGCTGTGCCGCTTCACGGCGTTCGTGGCCGTCGACTCCCGGGTGGCGGCCGAGGGCGGCCCGCAGCACCGGGTGGTCCAGCCGGTGGAGAGCCCGAGCGGCTGGGCTGCGCCCGCTGCCGCTCCCGCGATGCCCGCCGCCGCTTATGCGATGCCCCTCTCCGCTCCCCGTTCCATGGCGCCCCCTGCCGGCGGCATGGGGCGGCGGGGAGCGCCCGGCTCGGCAGCCGCCGCGCAGAGCGCGCCGGGCGGCGTACCCGCACCGCCGCCCATGGGGTCGGGGGCGCCGGGCGCGGGGAGCATGGGCGGCGCCCCGCTGCCGACCTGGAGCGAGATAGCCCACGGCGGCGCCAGGGCGCGGCGCGCCCCGCGTCCGGAGCAGGCCGCGGGCCGGAGCGGACCGGACCTCCAGCCGCTGCTGCAGGCGGAGTTGACGCGCCTGGAGGCGGCCGTGTCCGCCGCTCCCGCGGAGCGCCGCCGCCTCCTCTCCGACCTGGGCACGCGTCTGGCAGCGCTGCTGGACCCGGCGGACGGCACCTACGCGCACCTGGCGGAACTGGCCCGCGAGCTGACCGCCGCCGAATCCCCCGCCGCGGACCTCCCCTCCCTCTGGAAGCGCACGGTGGACCTGCTCATATCCCTGCTCGCCGACACGGGCCCGGCCCCCGCCGACGGCGGAGCCCCTCGGGAGGAGGGTGCCTCCCGGCCGTTCTGGAAGCGCGGCTGACAGCGGACGGGGTTCAGGCCCCGTCCGCCCCCGAACCGGGGGCGCCGCACCGGGAGTCGCACCCGGTGCGGCATCCCCGCTCGGCCAGGACGAACAGCAGGGCGATCACGGTGTCGGCGTTCCACACCGCCCCCTCGGTGACCATCCCCATGACCGACGACAGCGGGATCCACGTCATCCGCTCCACCTCCGCCGTCTCCCACCGCTCGCTGACCCGCACCGGTCCGGTGCCGACGAAGACGTCCCGCCACGCGTCCACCGCGCCGACCAGCGGCTGGAAGCGGGTGACGTGGCGCAGCCGGGAGGCCCGGTAGCCGACCTCCTCGCGGAGCTCGCGCACCGCGGCCTGCCGGGGTTCCTCGCCGGCGTCCACCAGCCCCCCGGGCAGCTCCCAGCCCCAGCGGTCGGACACGAAGCGGTGCCGCCAGATCATCAGCACCCGGTCCCGCTCGTCGAGCAGCATCGTGACCGCCGCCGGCCGCAGCCGGACCACGTGGTGCTCGAAGCGCTCGCCGCCGGGCGGTTCGACGTCCGCGAGCGCGACCTGCACCCACTCGTTGTCGTAGACCGTCCGCTCACCGTGCACCCGCCATGCGGTCGAGGCGCTCTCCTTGGAGTTCACGCGGTGAACGTACCCGTCCCAACAAGGACCGATCCCCTCAAGAGACCTGACTGCGTGTCATGGATGGGCGATACTTGTCCTTTCGGCGGGAGCGGGCTCTCGCCGAAAGGAAGGGGGGCGGCGTGACGGGGACCGAGGGGCACGGCGACGCGTTGGAGGACCTGTCGGCCGACATCGCGCGGGTGGGCGAGATCTTCGAGGGCACCACCCGCTACCTGCGCAGGACGTTCGTCCGCGGTCCCGTACACGGCGGCTGGCGGCAGTTCCTGCAGGAGGACGGGCCGCCGAGTCCGACGGGCACGGCGTGTGCGATCGGCGCGCTGGTGGCCATGGGCGTCAGTCCGAGCGACCCCCAGCTCGTCATCGCACGCGACCTGCTCTTCTCCACCGTGTGCGCCGACGGAGGCTGGTCCAAGCCGCGGCTGGCGGACCAGTTCAGCCTGACGATGGTCACCTGCCTGTCGCTGCTCGCGCTGTCCCGGATGGGCGTGTCCAGCGAGCACCCGGTCCTGCTGGGCGCCCTCGACTGGGTCGTGGCGGCGCAGAACAGCGACGGCGGCTGGGGGAACACCCACCGCGACGGGCAGAGCGACACCACCGCGACCTCCTACGCCATGCGCGCCCTGACCCTCGACGACGACGCGCGGCTGCGGTTCGGCTCCGTCGTGGAGGCGGGGGCCGGCTGGATGGACCGGCAGACCGAGGACGGCGCCTGGGGGATCCGGAGCGGTACGGCGCCCACGGTCGCGCACACCAGCCACGGCGTCGCGGCCCTGATCGCCGCCGGCCGCCCCACGGAGTCGCTGCGCGCCTCCCGGGAGTGGCTGCTGGCCCGCGCCGGGGGCGACCCGCCGGCCGCCTGGCTGGAGCACTACTACGGCACCCCCGGGAACGGCTCCGTGCGCGCCGGCGGCCCGGACGCGGACGAGGGGGCCGCGGCGGCCGGCCACTGGGTGCGGATGCGCTGGACCCACCTGCCCGCGGAGCGCACGCTGATCGCCCTGCTCCTGCTGGTCGCCGACCCGAGCATCGACGCGGTCAGGCGGATGGCCCGCGACACCCTCGCCCGCCACCACGCCAACTCCTACTGGCGGGTGGCCTCGATGCCGGACACCGCACCGTCCTGGGCCGTCCTGGAGGCGGTGGACGCCCTCGCCCGCTACCGGCGCCGGCTCCGGGAAACCGGCCAGCTCTCCTGGCTGAAGCGGATCAACGCCGACCTGGTGACCGAGATCGCCGAACTGCGGGTCGACAACAGCGCGTTGCTGGCGACGGTGCAAAAGCTCGACGAACGGCTGTCGGCGCTGGAGTCCGCGGGATCCCGCGAGCCGGGGAGCACCCCCGCCCAGCGGCAGGCCCCCGCCCCCGTGGAGGAACCGCGCTGATGCAGGAGCGCTCCCATCCCACCGCCGCCCACCCCCGGCTGCGGGTCCACCCGTCGGCCGAGGCGGACCGGCTCAAGCGGGCGCTCCTGGCGGGGCCCCCGCACCCCGCCGACGCCCTCCGCCACCTGCACGCCATCGCCGCGATCCTGATCGCCCGCTGGGCGTCCCCCGGCGGCTCGGCGGCGGACGCCGCGCCCGTGGTGCCGCTCTTCGTACTGCGCGGCGGCCTGGTGCTGTGGCAGCCGTGGCTCGACGTCCGCGGGCCTGGACCGATGGGGGTGCTGGTGCCGTTCAGGACCGGGCACGCGGTGGATCCGGCCATCGTCTACGGCTCGGTCCCCGACCCCCCCGGAGCCCGCTACGTCCTGCTGGACGTGGCCCTGGCCTCCGGGCGGACCGCGCTGGCCGCCTGCCGGGCGCTGGCCGAGCGGGTGGGGCCGCCGGCCGGGCGTATCGACGTCATCGCGCCCTTCGTCGCCGACCGGGGCCGGGAGCTGCTGCTGGAGCGCGCCCCCGGGGCGCGTATCCACTGCATCTGGCACGACGAGCGGGTGGACGGGGAGGGACGGATGGTCGGACCGGGCTTCGACATCGGGGAGTTCGCGCTCGGCAACTCCGACACCTCGCTGCGCTGGGCCTCCGGGCGGGAGCCGTGACCGGCGGCCTGCTGCGCTGGGAGGAGCTCAAGGCGCCGGCAACCTCGGCGCTCGTGCGCACGTACCTGCCGGGCACGGGCGGTGGACGGGCGCTGGACCTGGGCTGCGGTTCCGCCGCCGTCGCCGCCGCGCTGGCCGGCGACTTCGACACCGTGGTGGGCCTCGACCCCGACCCGTCGGCCGTCCGCCGGGCCCGGGCGCGCGAGGTGGCGGCCGTGCGCGCCGAGGCCGAGCGGCTCCCGTTCCGCGACGCCGCCTTCGACTGCGTCTACAGCTACGGGGCGCTCCACCACGCCCGTCCGCACCGGGCGCTGCCCGAGATCGCCCGGGTACTCGCACCCGGCGGGGTCGCCGTGCTCGCCGACTTCTGCGCCACCCCCGGTACGCCCGCGGGCCGCGGCCTATCGCGGATCGCGCCGATCCTCGCGACGGCTGTGGCGGCGCTCCCCGGGTACGCTCGGCGCGCGGGGGTGTCCACCGCGCTGCGAGTCACCGCCTACCGGCTCAGCCCGGCGTGGGTCCGGCACGTACGGCGCGATGTGTTCCTGCCGCCCGCGCAGTTCCGGGCCGTGTACCGGGCATCCCTGCAGGGGGCCCGCTTCCACCAGCAGAATGGACTGATCGTCGTGGTATGGAGGAAAACATCCGATCCGGCATCGGGAGGGACCGCGTGATCCGCCGATCCGACTCCGGCCGCACCCCCCCGCGGGTGGTCACGGGCTCCCGCAACCCGGCCAAGTCCGCTGCCGTCGCCGAGGCGTTCCGGCTGCTCACGGGTACGGAGCCGATCGTGGAGGGGGTGACGGTCGAGGGCACCACCGCACAGCCGATGACCGACGGCGAGACGCTGGCCGGCGCCGAGTACCGCGCTTCCAGGGCGCGTTCGGCCCAGCCCGACGCCGACTTCTGGGTGGGTATCGAGGGCGGTGTCGAGACGGTCGCCGACCGGCTCATGGTCAACGCCTGGGTCGTGGTGCTCTCCGGGGACACCGTCGGCCGCAGCCGCAGTGCCACCTTCGAACTGCCCGAGGCCGTCGCCGAACCGATCAGGAACGGCGGCGAGATGGGCGGCATCACCGCCCGGGTGTCGCGGGGCGGCGACTGGCGCGAGACGGGCCTGGTCTCCGAGCTGTCCTGCGGTGCCGTCACCCGTACCTCCTTCTACGTCCAGCCGGTCGTCCTCGCGCTGCTGAAGTTCCTGCCGGCCGGTGCAGAGGCCGTGCCCGAGCTCAGGTACTGAATGGGCGGATCGACAGCGGGTGGCGGGATGCTCGTCGTGGGGGACGCCATGCTCGACGTGGTGGCCGTACCGGACGGTCCGGTCCCCTTCGAGCCGGCCGAACTCGACTACGTGGAGGCGGACATCGAGCTGCGTGCCGGCGGCACGGGGGTCAATCTGGCGCTGGCCGCGGTCGCCCGCGGCTACGCGCCGGTCCACCTGCTGTGCAGCCTGGGCGCGGGTACGGGGCCGGGCGGGGTGGACCCGGCCGGCGCCTTCCTGCTGGATGCCCTTGCCCCGTCCGGAGTCCACCCCCTCGTCAACGCGGCGTCCGGCCCGGGTACGGGCACCGTGTCCGTCGGCTACGTCGGCGACGGCGAGCGGGTGATGTTCGGCTCGCCCGGCGCCAACCGCGCGCCGCTGTGCGAACGGGCGGTGGCGGCGGCGCTGTCGGCGCTGGACAGCTGCGGTGTGCTGGTGGTCTCCGGCTGGATGCTCTTCCGGCCGAGCACCCGCGGCGCGGTCGGGCTGATCATGTCCGAGGCGGCCGGGCGCGGGATTCCCGTGGTGCTGGACGTCGTCCCGCACCGGCTCCACCGCACCATCCGCGCCACCGAGTTCCACGAGGCGACCGGGGGTGCGGTGGACTACGTCGCGGGCAACGCGCTGACCTTCGCCCGGCTGTTCGCGGTCGACGCCGCCGGGGCGGCACCCGAGCCGATGGCCGGGCGCCTGCTCGGCTTCTTCACCGGCGCGCTCGTCCACGGGGACGGCCGGTACGCGGTCGCGCACCGCACCCGCGGAGCGCGGGGCGGGCCCTTCCCGCGGCCCGCCGACCGGGGCGGCCTGCGCGGCGCGTCCGACCGGCTGCTGGTGTCGGTGGTGGGCGACCACTTCCTCGACGGCCCACCGGATCCCGGCTGACACCCGGGTTCCTATCCGCCCTGGGGCGGCCCGGAGGTCCGGTCGCCGGAGCCGGACTTCCACGTCGTGTAGAGGCCGGCGCCCGCGCCGATCACCAGCAGCCAGTCGGGGCCGCCGACCGCGAAGACCACGGCCGCCAGGGCGACCAGGGCCAGCAGCGCCACGAGGTCGAGGAGCCGTGCACCCACCGGCCGGCGCGTCGGTGTTGTACCGGACTGGTCCGGAGGGGACTGGTCTGGGGAGGGCTGGTCACAACCCCGCTGGTTCGTCGTCATGTCCACCATGACAAGGCAGCGGGGCCCGGCGGCGGCAGCGCTGCGAACGTTCGCGCGCACCCGGGATCCGTGGCGCACACCGCAAAACACCCGGCGGGCGCCGTCCGGCGCGAAACGGTGTTCTCCGCCGTTCGGCGGTGTTCCCCCGCAGGGCTGCTCCGCTCTCCGCGCAGCCTCTGCGACCAGGCAGTTCATCGCTCCCGAGGAGTGACCGTGGCATCGGACAGCACCGAACACCCCGGTGAGGGTGAGGACTTCGCGGCCGGACTGAGCCGACTGGCCGCCGAGCTGCGCGCGTTGCGGATCGAGCGGGGCAAGCCCTCGATCCGCGACATCCGGCGCCGCGCGCCCGCCGACCGGATGCTGTCGACCTCCACCATCAGCGAGACGCTCAACGGCAACCGGCTGCCGGGGCACGACGTGTTCATGGCCCTGGTGCGCGCGCTGCTCTCCTTCGACCGGGAGGGCCGCCCGCTGCCGCAGCTCCCCTCGCACAGCGACCCCGAGCTGCGCGGGTGGCGGACGGCATGGCGCGCGCTGACAAAGCTGCAGGACTCCGGCCGCCTGACCCCGGCGGTGCCCGGGAGCGCCGAGCCCGCTCCCCCGGGCATCGCCGATCCTCCGGCCGTCCCCGCCGCCGCTCCGCCCTACCTGCCGCTGGGGCACCCCCTGACCGGCCACACCGACCTCGTACGCACCGTGGCCTTCTCCCCCGACGGGGCGCTGCTGGCCAGCGGCGGCCGGGACACCACCGTCCGGCTCTGGTCCGTCGCCACCGGCCTGCCCGTGGGCGAGCCGCTGCCCGGGCACGGCCGTACGGTGCTCGCCCTGGCCTTCTCCCCCGACGGGAAGTGGCTGGCCGGCGCGGACGGCGACGGCACCGTACGGCTGTGGGAGCTGCGCACCCGGCGGCTGCGGCGGACTCTCGCCGGCTGCGGCCCCCACGCCACCACCTTGGCCTTCTCCCCCGGCGGGGACCTGCTGGCGACAGCGGGCACGGGCGGAACCGTCCAGCTGTGGGACCCCGCCACCGGAGCCGTACGGGGCGAGGTGGCGGTGGGCGGCGGCAGCGTCTTCGCCCTGGCCTTCTCCCCCGGCGGGGACCTGCTGGCGACAGCGGGCACGGGCGGAACCGTCCGGCTGCGGGACCCCGCCACCGGGACCGTACGGGGCGAGGTGGCCGTGGGCGGCGGCAGCGTCCTCGCCCTGGCCTTCGCCCCCGACGGCCGGTCGGCGGCGGCAGCGAGCACGACCGGAGCGATACGGGTGTGGGATCCGCGCGACCCGGGTCTGCCGGGCGCCCTCGCGCACTACCGCCACGGCCATGTGACGGCCCTCGCCTTCGCCCCCGGCGGCGGCGTGCTCGCCACCGCGGGCAGCGACGGCTCCGTACGGTTCTGGGATCCGGCCGGCCTGCTGCCGTGGGGGCGGCTCGTGTCCGCCCGGCCCAGCTTCGTCGCCACGCTCGCGTTCTCCCCGTCGGGCGTGCTGTGCGCCACCGGGGACAGCGACCGACACCTCCAGCTGTACGGGCCCCCGGGGCACGGGGCCACCGCGCCACCGGGAGACCCGGCCGCCGAACACGGCGCCACCCGACCGGTGTTGACGCACACTGCCGCCCCGGCCGCCGCGCTGGCCGACCGGGCCCGCGCCGCCGACCTGCGCTCCGGCCGCCCCCTGCCGCTGCTCCCCCTGGCCGGCGCCCACCACGGGCCCGTCCGGGGGCTCGCCTTCCGAAGCGACGGCTCGCTCCTGGCGGCGGCATACGACGACGGGAGCGTCGGCCTGTGGGACCCGCTCTCCCGTACGCCGCGGCATCGGCTGACCGGTCGGCGCCCGCTGCCGGTGCTGGCCTTCTCCCCGGACGGCTCGCTCCTCGCGGGCGCGCACGAGGACGGCACCGTGACGGTGCTGGACGCGGTCACCGGCCGCGCGCGCACCGACCTCCCCGGCACGAAAGGCTCGTTGTGCGCGCTGGCCTTCGCACCGGACGGCCAGGGGCTGCTCACGGGGGGCGCGGACGGCGCCGTACGGCTGTGGAACCTCCGCTCGGGCGGCGGGACTTCGCTGCCGGCGGGCGCCGACGGCCCCGTACTCGCCCTGGCCCACGCGCCCGACGCCTCCCTGCTGGCCGTCGGGTACGCGAGCGGCCGCGTGGCGCTGTGGCGGCCCGGCGCGAGCGGACCGGAGTCGTCGCGGGCGGCGCCGGCCGGTGAAGCGGCCCTCGCGGCACTGGCGTTCACCGCCGACGCCGCCCTTGTCGCCGTCCACGCCGCCGCGGAGACGACCGTCACCGTGTGGCCTCCCGGCGCCGCCGCCCCGGCCTCGTACGTACTGCGCCGCGGCCCGGTGACCGCGCTGGCCCTGTCCTCGGACGGCACCCTGCCGGCCGCGGCCGTGGCCGGTCCCGCGGTGCTGCGCTGGGCGCTCCCCGCCCCCGTGCCGCCCGGGGTCACAGGACCTTCCGGCGGACCAGCGCCGTCAGGACCAGTGCCCCCGGCAGGAGGGGCAGCCACACCGTGATGATCCGGAAGCCCACGGTCGTGCCCGTGGCCAGGGCGAGGGGTGCGCCCGCCGCCGCCAGGGTGACCACCAGGGCGGCGTCCACCGAGCCGATGCCGCCCGGGGTGGGGACGGCGCCGGCGAGGACGCTGGCCGCCAGGTAGGCGACGGCGACGTCTGCCGAGCGCACCGGGAGCTGCGTCGCCGCGGCCACCGCCACCAGCACCGACGCCTGCAGCGCCGGGAAGGCGAAGGCGCCGCCCCACAGCGCCATCGCCCGCGCCGGGCGGGCGTGGACCGCGCGGGCGTCGGTCAGCGCCACCGTGAGGAAGTCGGCGAGCAGGCGGCGCGCCCGTGTCCAGGCCCGCAGGACGAGTGCCAGCAGCCCGGCGGCGGCGAGCACCACCGCCGCGAGCAGTGCCAGCGCCGTCGCGTCCGGGGCCAGGTCCGCCAGGGGCAGCGCCTGCGGGAAGAGCACCAGCAGGACCGCCAGCAGTAGCACCCGCGCCACCGGCTCGACCAGCGAGTACAGCGCCAGCGCCGCGGAGGACCGCGCCGGCGGTATCCCGCACCGGGTCATGAAGCGCAGGGTGACGGCGTGCGCGCCGAGGCCGGCGGGCAGGACGTGGTTCGCGGTGCCCGCCGCGACCTGCGAGGCGAACAGCCGTACCGGGGGCAGCCGTTCCAGGACGGCGCCCTGCCGGGTCAGGCACACCGGCACCCAGCACAGCCCGGTGATGGCCACCGCGGCGAGCAGCCAGCCGGGGTCGGCGGTGAGCAGCTCCCGGCAGCCGTCCCGCAGCAGCGGCCAGTTCGCGGCGGCCCAGCCGGCGATCAGGACGAGCGGTACCAGGCAGGCCAGCCGGCGCAGCGGCAGCCGCCGCAGCGGCACTACGGGCAGCGCACGTGCCATACGGCGTCCTCCTCGCGATGGGCCCCCGCACACGGGCCCCCGCAAGAGGTATGCCCCACCCGGGCGTCCATCCGGTGTCCGCCGCCCGACGCGCAGTCGACACGACGGCGGTGGCAGCCGCGCGGTACGCCGGCCCGCGACCCTCGCGGGCCGGTGTCACCCGTCCGGTCGACCCGTTCGTCCCGCCCCCGGACGAGCCCGGCGCGCGTTGGCCTTAGGGTCGATCCCGTGAACACCATCCTGGGAGTCGACATCGGAGGCTCGGGCATCAAGGGCGCGCCCGTCGATCTGGCGCTGGGCGACCTCGCCGAGGAGCGCTTCAAGGTCCTGACGCCGCAGCCCGCGACCGCCGTCGCCGTCGCCGCGGAGGTACGGCAGGTCGCCGGCCACTTCGACCTGCCGGGCGGCCCCGACCTGCCGGGCGCGCCGGTCGGCGTGACGTTCCCCGGCGTCGTCACCAACGGCACGATCCGCACCGCCGCGAACGTCGACAAGAGCTGGATCGGCGTCAACGCCGAGGAGCTGCTCGGCGACACGCTGCACTGCCCCGTCACCGTCCTCAACGACGCCGACGCCGCCGGCATCGCCGAGATGACCTTCGGCGCCGGCCGCGACCGCTACGGCACGGTGCTGCTGCTGACGTTCGGCACCGGCATCGGCAGTGCCCTCTTCAGCAACCGCCAGCTCGTGCCCAACACCGAGCTTGGCCATCTGGAGCTGAACGGGTGCGAGGCGGAGAGCCACACCTCCGCCAAGGCCCGCGAGGACGCCGGGCTGAGCTGGAAGGAGTGGGCGCCCCGGGTGGCGGAGTACCTCGCCTATCTGGAGATGCTCTTCTCCCCCGAGCTGTTCATCATCGGTGGCGGGGTGAGCCGCAAGGCCGACAGGTTCCTCGACGCGATCCACGGGGTGCGCGCGGAGGTCGTACCGGCGCAGCTGCAGAACAACGCGGGCATCGTCGGCGCCGCGATGGCCGCCGCGAGCCGGAAGGTGTGAGCACGGGCGCCGACCCGTGCCGGGCACGGGTCGGTGCCTGACCCCTGCGCCTGACCCCCTAAGGCAGCACCACCAGCGCGTCCGCGTCCGGGCGCTCGCCGGCCGCGTCGCTGGGGAGGCTCTGCAGTTCGTCGTGGACGACCATCGCGGTGGAGCCGCCGCCGTCCAGGTTGATCGCGTCCGCCGCGCCCAGGTCGCGCAGTACGGCCGCCGTCTCGTCGATGCTCAGGCCCACCGAGTGCTCGGGGCGCCGGCCGTCGGCGGTGACCAGGAGGATGCGGCCGTCCGCCGTGACGCCGGCCGCGGTGCGCGGATTGCGGCGCAGGTACCAGCCGTTGAAGAAGTCGGCGCGGTCGGCGCCCTCGATGTCCTCGGGGCTCCAGCCGTCGCGTACGGGGTCCAGGGCGCTCGCGCCGTCGCGCAGCAGCAGCGGGCCGCCGTTGACGAGCGAGGTCTGCGGGGTGAGCGGCAGCGGGGCGCCGGTCTCGCTGTCGGCGACAGTGCGCCTCAGGACGAGCGGCGCACCGACCGCGGCGTGCTCGCGCAGCCACTGCGCGCCGGTGCCGGTGCCCTGCAGCACCGTGGCACCGGCGCCGAGGGGGCCGCCGCGTCCCTCCCGTACGGCGGTGACGAGGCCGGCGGCGTCGAGGACGGCCTGGTAGCCGTCGCCCTCCGGCGCGGTGGGGCCGAACGCCGGGGTGAGGGCGAGGAGTTCGTTGGGGTTGCCGCAGGTGTAGTCGTGGGCGGGGTGGGTGAAGGGAGTGGCGTCGCCGGTGCCGCCGCAGTTGACGACGAGCCCCGACTGCCGGTTCAGGCCCGTGACTTCGCGATGGGCGCCGTCCGGTGCGCGCAGAGTGAGGCGGGTGCGCAGCCGGCGTACGGAGGCGGCGGCGCCGGAGTCGGTGGGGACGACCAGGGCCGGGCGGCCGGCCACGGCCTCGGAGAGCAGCTCGCCGCGTACGGCCGAGATCCCGGCGGGGTCGCCGTCGGTGCCGGCGAGCCAGGGGCCGGGGGTGGTGCGGCTGCCGCCGATGACGAAGTAGCCGCCGTTGACGGCGGCGGCGGCGCCGGTGCGCCGGGCGAGGTCGCTGGTGGTCTCGCGGCCGGGGACGATGCCGGTGGCGAGTTCGGAGCCCAGGCGGCCCTTGAAGCGCCTGGGGTCGATCACCAGGACGTCCAGCGACCAGGGGCCGGTGGTGGAGTGGCCGTCCTCGCCGGTGTGCTGGACGCGGGCGGGCAGTCCGGCGGCGGCGACTGCGCTGCGCGCGGTGGCGGCGGCGGCCTGGGTGCCGTAGCGGCCGATGCGGACCAGGGCGCCCAGCGGGCGGCCGGTGGTCGGGTCGTCGCCGGCGACGGGGTCGCGGCGCGGGGTGAGGCCGGCGGCGCGTACCCGGTCCTCCAGGGCGGTGAGTTCGGCCTCGGTGGTGCCGGTGCCGACGGTCACGGTCCAGAAGTCGTCGGGTGAGGCGTGGCCCCGTTCGATGGAGACGTGCATGACGCCGGGGAGCACCTGGCGGGCGCTGCGGGTCTCGGTGAGATCGCCGGGCCCGAGGGGCAGCCCCGCCGCGGCGTCGTCCCGCGCGGGGGCGCCGGAGGCCGCGGGGGCGGTGAGGAGTGAGCTGAACGCGAGTCCCGTCGCCAGAGCGCCGATGAGACCTCGCCGTACCGTGAGAACGCGCATACCGAACCCTTCCACGCGGCGGCTCTTCCGCCCGGCATCCTCACGCTGGACACGCCAACTGGCCAGAGGGCGTACCCGCGTCGACCGTTCGGTGACCGCTGCGGGAAGCCGGGGGGCCGTGGCCCCGGTCCGTGCCGCCCGCGCCCCCTCCGGATACGTGGCGGCATGATCCTTGCCGCGGGCGCCCCCGGCCTCCAGACTGATCAACGAATCTCAACATGCTTGCACATAAGGCACGTTGATGTTCGCACCGTCTACCGGAGGATGATCCGTATGCGTCGCCGTACCGTACTGGCCGGGCTGACCGGGGCGGGTGCCGCCCTCGTGCTGCCCGCCGCCGCCCACGCCGCACCGCAGTCACGGCCGGGCGGACCCTGGATCCAGCCCGAACAGAGCGTGCAGAAGGTCGCGTTGACCTCCAACGAAGCGCTCGGCCCAGCCCTGGAGTCCCTCGCCGCGCGCTCCGGCGGCCGGATGGCCGTCGAGGTGGCCGGGCACTCCGCGGGCGGCCGGCCCATCCATCTGGCGCGCTTCGGCGAGCCGGGCCCCGGCCGCACCGCCGTGCTCGTCCAGACCCAGATCCACGGCGGTGAACCGCTGGGCACCGAGGCCGCCCTGCGGCTGATGCGGACGCTCGCCACCAGCTCCCACCCGGACGTGCTCGCCGTGCTGGAGAAGCTGGCGATCTGGTTCCTGCCCCGACTCAACATGGACGGCGCCGACTTCCGCGCCGCCGACGGAAGCCTGGTGCAGCGCCGCTGCAACTCGCAGGCGTGGACGCCGCTCGAGTGGGGTCTGGCAGCCGACACCCCGGCGCCCTGGTACCAGTTCGAGCAGGGGGCCACGCCCGGTTTCGACCTCAACCGCGACTTCAACCCCGACCTCGCGACCCGCCTCTCCCCCGGCGACGAGATACTGCTGCCGGGCGACTGGGGCACGACGCCCGGCTTCTTCGCCACCCCCGAGGCGCGCACCTCCGCGGCGGTCTTCCAGCGGCTGCGGCCGGCGTTCTTCATCGACCACCACCACCGCTTCAGCAACGTCCAGTCCGACACCGACAACCAGTTGACCACGCTGATGCTCAGCGGCCTCGTCACCGCCGGCACCCGGGAGTTCCCCCTCGACCCGGCCGTGCGCGACCTCTCCTTCCAGGTCAACGTGCTGGTCTGGGACCGGCTGCGCGCGCTCGGCGACTCCGCCTTCGGCGGCATCACCCGCTACTGGGACGTGGACGTGCCCGGCACCGCGCTCGGCTCGTACGCGCTCAACGGCGCGGGGATCATGTTGTACGAGACCCGCGGCGGCGTCGCGCAGAAGTCCATGGGGATGCTGCTCCAGCAGTCGCTGCTCGGCTTCGGCGCCACCCTGGAGGGGCTGGCCGACGGCAGTGTGCGGGCGGTGGACCCGGCGCGCTACCACGACATCCCGCCGGCCGGCCCGGACATCGACAACCCGCGCACCCAGGAGTGAGGACCAACTCATGGACCGCTCCGGCGCGTTGAGCGCACGCGGTCTTGGGCGCGGGGCGGAAGCCTGCGAGGATCGGGCGGCCGGAGAATCCTGAGAAGGAGGCGTCCCATGCCCTCTGGGCCCATGCCAGTGTCCGCGCCCGTGTCCGCGCCCGCCAGAGCCTCCGCGCCTGTCGGCGTCCGCCTCCTCGCCGTGCTCGCCGCGGCCGCCGCGCTGGCCGGCGGCCTCGCCGCCGCCCCGCCGCAGGGGCACGCCGCCGAGGGCGCCGGCCCGCCCAAGTCGCCCGTCGCGACGGGGTACGGCGGTGCGGTGTCCAGTGTGGACGCCGACGCCACCGCCGCCGGGCTGGCGGTGCTGCGCGGGGGCGGCAACGCGGTGGACGCGGCGGTGGCGACCGCCGCCGCGCTGGGTGTCACCGAGCCGTACTCGGCGGGGATCGGTGGCGGCGGCTACCTCGTCTACTACGACGCCCGTTCCCGCAGCGTCCACACCCTCGACGGCCGGGAGACCGCGCCGCTGAGCGCCGACGCGGGGCTGTTCCTGGAGAACGGCGCCCCGATCCCCTTCGCCGAGGCCGTGACCAGCGGCCTGTCCGTCGGCACCCCCGGCACCGCGGCCACCTGGGACCGGGCGCTGCGCCAGTGGGGCAGCCGCCCGCTGGCCGCCGTACTGAAGCCGGCCGAGCGGCTCGCGGACGGCGGCTTCACCGTCGACCAGACCTTCGCCGACCAGACCGCCGCCAACGCCGCGCGCTTCGGCGACTTCCCCGCCAGCCGCGAGCTGTTCCTCCCCGGCGGCGCGCCCCCGGCCGTCGGCAGCACCCTGGCCAACCCCGATCTGGCCGCCACCTACCGGCAGTTGGGCCGCGAGGGCGTCAGGGCGCTCTACCAGGGTGAGCTGGCCGAGGAGATCGTCGACACGGTGCGCAGGCCCCCGGTCGACCCCGCCGCCACCCGGCTCGTCCGGCCGGGCGGGCTGACCTCGGCGGATCTGGAGGAGTACGCGGTGCGCGCCCAGCGTCCGACGCAGGTGCGCTACCGCGGGCTCGACGTGTACGGCATGGCGCCCTCCTCCTCCGGCGGCACGACGGTGGGCGAGGCGCTCAACATCCTGGAGGGCACGGACCTTTCGGCCGCCGGCGAGACCCGCTACCTGCACCGCTACCTGGAGTCCTCCCGGCTCGCCTTCGCCGACCGCAACCGCTGGGTGGGCGACCCGCGCTTCGAGGACGTCCCCACCCGCCAGCTGCTCTCCCCGTCCTACGCCGACTCCCGCGCCTGCTTGATCTCCGACGACCGCGCGCTGACCAGCCCCGTCGCCCCGGGCGACCCCACGGCGGCGGCCTCCGGCTGCACGGGCACGGGAACGGCCGTCCCGGCGGGCCACGAGGGGCCGAGCACCACGCACCTCACCACCGCCGACCGCTGGGGCAACGTGGTGGCGTACACCCTGACGATCGAGCAGACCGGCGGCAGCGGCATCACGGTCCCCGGCCGGGGCTTCCTGCTCAACAACGAGCTGACGGACTTCTCCTTCGCGCCGCTGGTCCCCGGCGTCCCCGACCCCAACCTGCCGGGCCCCGGCAAGCGCCCGCGCTCCTCGATGGCGCCCACGATCGTGCTGAGCGGCGGTCGGCCGCTGCTCGCCGTCGGCACCCCGGGCGGCGCGACCATCATCACCACGGTGCTGCAGGTGCTCACCGGCCGGCTCGACCGCGGGCTCACGCTGCCCGAGGCCATCGCGGCGCCGCGCGCCAGCCAGCGCAACGGGGCGGCGACGCAGGCCGAGCCGGGCTTCCTCGCCCTGCCCGAGCGCCTCGGACTGGAGGCGCTGGGGCACTCCTTCGCCTCCGTGGCCGAGATCGGCGCGGCAACGGGCATCGAGCGCCTGCCGGACGGCCGCTGGCAGGCGGCTGCGGAGCCGGTACGGCGCGGGGGCGGGTCGGCGGGGGTGGTCCAGCCCTCGCCGTGAGAACGCGGCCGGCAACCCCCGTGGTGGAGACGGGGGTTGCCGGCCGGTGGCTCAGGCCGCCGGTACGGGGACCTCGGCCGGCACGCCGGCGCCGCGCACCGTCAGGATCAGCTCCGTCACCGTACGGGCCATCGCCTCGCGCCCGACGGAGAGGTAGCGGCGGGAGTCCACCGCGTGCGGGTTGGCCGTGAGGTAGGTGCGGATCGCCGCGGTCATCGCGACGTTCAGCGCCGTACCGACGTTGACCTTCGCGATCCCCCCGCGGACGGCCGCCGCGAGTTCCGCGTCGGGGACGCCGGAGGAGCCGTGCAGCACCAGCGGCACGTCCAGCGTCGCGGCGAGCCGGGCGAGGAGGGCGTGGTCGAGGGCCGCCGCGCGGGTGGTCATCGCGTGCGAGCTGCCGATGGCGACGGCGAGCGCGTCGACACCGGAGTCGCGTACGAAGCCCAGCGCCTCCAGCGGCCGGGTCCGCGCGCCGGGCGCGTGCGCGTCCAGCGGCGCCTCCTCGTGCTTGCCGCCGACCTGGCCCAACTCCGCCTCCACCCACAGGCCGTTGGCGTGCCCCCAGGCCACGGCGGCGCGGGTGGCGGCGAGGTTCTGCGCGTACGGCAGCCGGGAGGCGTCGTACATCACCGAGCTGAAACCAGCGTCGGCCGCCTGGCGCAGCAGCTCGTCGCCGCTCACATGGTCGAGGTGCAGGGCGACGGGCACCTGCGCGAGGTGCGCCGCGGTGGTGGCCGCGCGGGCGAGCGGGATCAGCCGTCCGTAGCGGAACTTCACCGCGTTCTCGCTGATCTGGAGGATCACCGGGGCGCGGGCCGCCTCGGCTCCCGCGATCACGGCCTCGATGTGCTCAAGGGTGACCACGTTGAACGCGGCGACGGCGCCGGAGACTTGGGCCGCTTCGGTGACGAGGTCACCGGTCTGTGCGAGGGGCATCGAGGGGTCCGCTCGGTGGTCGGGACGGTCAGGGAGCGAGGATGACGGAGCGGGTCAGGTGGCGGGGCCGGTCGGGGTCCAGACCGCGCGCCGCGGCGAGGGCGACGGCGAGGCGCTGAGCGCGGACCAGCTCGGCCAGCGGGTCCAGGCGGCCCTCGATCCACAACGCGCCGGTGGCGCCCACCTGTTCGGCCAGTCCGGCGGGCGCCTCCCCGAACATCCAGGTGGCGGTGGAGTCGGTGCTGACGGAGATGGGGCCGTGGCGGTACTCCATCGCCGGGTACGCCTCGGTCCAGGCGAGCGACGCCTCGCGCATCTTCAGCGCGGCCTCGTTGGCCAGGCCGACGCTCCAGCCGCGGCCCAGGAAGGTGAACTGCCCGCAGTCCAGGAGCCCTTCGGGCAGCGGCTCGGCGAGCGCGGTGCGCGCGTCCGCCACGACCTGCTCGCCGTGCAGGCCCAGGGCGGCGCGCAGCAGGGTGAGGGCGGTGGTGGCGAAGCGCGTCTGGACGACGGAGCGCTCGTCGGCGAAGTCCAAGGCGACCACGGCGTCGGCGGCGGTCATCACCGGGGTGGCCGGGTCGCCGGTGATCGCGGTGGTGGGCACCCCGCTCGCGCGCAGGGCGGCGAGCAGCTCCAGCACCTCGGTGGTGGTGCCGGAGCGGGTGAGGGCGACGACGCGGTCGTAGCGCCGGCCGGCGGGGAACTCGGAGGCGGCGAAGGCGTCGGTCTCGCCCTGCCCCGCGCCCTCGCGCAGGGCGGCGTACGCCTGCGCCATGAACCACGAGGTGCCGCAGCCGACGACGGCCACCCGCTCCCCCGCGGCGGGCAGCCCCTCGGCGTCGCGCGCCAGCCCGGCGGCGCGCGTCCAGCACTCGGGCTGGCTCGCCAGTTCCTCTTCGACGTGGCTCATTCGATCCCCTCGGACTGCGCGGCGGCTCTCGCTGCGAACTTTTACTGCGGACTCTTACTGCGGACTTCTGCTGCGGACCTTCGCTGCGGACTTCACTGCCCGTCGTACGGCCGATCACTCCACACGCCACCCGCGTTGCGTGTTCGTGCAATATATGCGCGTCCCGCAAGCATCTTCAAGCAGTAGGATGAAGTCATCCGTACGAAGTCCGGGCGCCCGACGGCTGCCGGATACGCGCAGGTAGGGTGCGCTGACCGCCCCCCACGGATTCGGAGCCGCGCATGTCACGCGACGCCCGCTGGAAAGCCCTGCTGGAACTCCTCGTGGAGGAGGGCCGCCTCGACGTGGAGGAGGCCGCCGCCACCCTGGGCGTCTCCGCCGCGACCATCCGCCGCGACTTCGACCAGCTCGCCGAGCAGCAGATGCTGGTACGCACCCGGGGCGGCGCCGTCGTCCACAGCGTCTCCTACGAGCTGCCCCTGCGCTACAAGACCGCGCGCCGCGCCGGCGAGAAGCAGCGCATCGCCCAGGCCGTCGCCGCGCTGATCGCCCCCGGCGAGGCGGTGGGCCTCACCGGCGGCACGACCACCACCGAGGTCGCCCGCGCCCTGGCCGTACGCCCCGACCTGGCCGGCGGGAACCCGGCGCTCACCGTGGTGACGAACGCGCTGAACATCGCCAACGAGCTGGCGGTGCGCCCCCAGTTCAAGATCGTGGTCACCGGCGGCGTCGCCCGCCCCCAGTCCTACGAGCTGATCGGCCCGCTCGCCGACGGCGTCCTGAGCCGCATCACCCTGGACGTCGCCGTGCTGGGCGTGGTCGCCCTGGACGTGCTGCACGGCGCCGCCGCGCAGGACGAGGCGGAGGCGGCGATCAACCGACTGCTGTGCGAGCGCGCCGAACGCGTGGTCGTGGCGGCGGACTCCACCAAGCTGGGCAGGCGCGCCTTCGCCGCCATCTGCGCCACCGACCGCATCGGCACCCTGGTCACAGACGCCGGCGTCGACGAGGAGACCGCCGCGGGCTTCCGCGAGGCGGGGGTGCGAGTGCTGGCGGTCTGAGGGGGCGGCCGGGGGCGGTCCGCGAAGGGCTTCGCGCCGCACCCCGACGTCCGTACGGAAGACACCGGGACCGGGGCGTCCCCTTCCGCACGAGCCCCACTCCTGATAGATGAGTGGGGCATGCCAAGATTTTCCCGCGTCCTGTGCGCCCTGCTCCTCACCGCCGCCACCCTCACCGCCGGCGCGGCCCCCGCCTCCGCGGCCCCCGCGGCCGCCGCCCGGCCCGAGCCCAAGGCCCCGCCGGAGTTCGTCGCGCTCGGCGACGTCGACCGCACGATCCTGCACGACATGCGCTACCTCACCGCGCACAACTTCATCGGCGACCCCGTCGACGGCTACCGCCAGCCGCTGTGCGTCCTGACCGCACCGGCCGCCGAGGCCCTGCGCCGCGCCCAGGAGCGCCTGCTCGGCCAGGGCTACTCACTGAAGGTCTACGACTGCTACCGCCCCCAGCGCGCCGTCGACCACTTCGTCGCCTGGGCCAAGGACCTCGACGACGAGCGGATGAAGGGGGAGTTCTATCCCGACGTCGACAAGAGCCGCCTCTTCACCGACGGTTACATCGCCGAGCGCTCCGGGCACAGCCGCGGCAGCACGGTGGACCTCACGCTGGTGCGGCTGCCCGCCGCCGCCACCCGGGCGTACGAGCCGGGCGAGCCGCTGGTGCCCTGCTACGCCCCGCAGGCGGCGCGCTTCCCCGACAACTCGGTGGACATGGGGACGGGTTACGACTGCTTCGACACCCTCTCGCACACCCTCGACCCGCGCATCCAGGGCGAGCAGCGCGCCAACCGGCTGCTGCTGAAGGAGACGCTGGAGGCCGTCGGCTTCGTCAACTACGCGTACGAGTGGTGGCACTTCACCTACAAGCCGGAGCCCTTCCCCGCCACCTTCTTCGACTTCCCCGTCCACCGGCGCTCACTCACCGGCCGCTGACCCTCCCGAGTGGGGGCACCCCGTCGGCTGCGGCTCCCGTACGGGGGCCGCGGCGGCGGGGGCGGCAGCGGCTGCGGTCCGGGCCGTGCGGCGGCGCAGGCGCAGGCGGAAGCCCTCCGGCTTGAGGGTGAGCAGCTCGGTGACGCGCAGCTCGTAGGCGGGGTCGGGGATCAGCTCGTAGCGGTGCAGCAGCATCGCCAGCACCAGGACCGACTCGTGGATGGCGAACTGCCGTCCGATGCAGGCCCGTTCGCCCGTACCGAAGGGCTTGTAGCAGTGCGCGGGGCGGCGGCGCACCTCGCCGGGCGCGAAGCGGTCGGGGTCGAAGGAGAGCGCGTCGGGGCCCCAGGCGGCCGGGTCGCGGTGCAGGG
The DNA here is from genome assembly GCF_042663125.1 of Streptomyces polyrhachis. Lineage (NCBI taxonomy): Bacteria > Bacillati > Actinomycetota > Actinomycetes > Kitasatosporales > Streptomycetaceae > Streptomyces > Streptomyces polyrhachis. The sequence continues at coordinate 76,478 of NZ_JBHSZO010000005.1, forward strand.
CCGGGATCAGCACGAAGGCCCAGTCGCCCTTCGCCATCGGGTACGTGCCGCCCAGGAGGGTGTCCGCGCGTGCCTGGCGGGCGTAGGCCGGGGCGGTGGGCCACAGGCGCAGCGCCTCGTCGAACACCCGGCGTACGTAGCGGAGTTTGGCGATCTCCCGGTACTGCGGCCGGGGGTCGGCGCTGTCGCCCCAGGCGGCGTCGACCTCGGCCTGCGCCCTGGCCAGGATCTGCGGGTGCTGCGCGAGGTAGTACAGCGCGAAGGAGAGTGCGCCGGAGGTCGTCTCGTGTCCGGCGACCAGGAAAGTGATCACCTGGTGGCGGATGTTGACGTCGTCGAGCCGCTCGCCGGTGTCGGGGTGGCGCTCCTCCATCATCAGGGCGAGCATGTCGCGCCGCCCGGGATCCGGCGACTCCCGGCGGGCCGCGATGACGTCGTCGACCACCTTCTCCATGTACACCGCGTGCTCCTCGTTGCGCAGGTCCGCGGCCCGGGAGCCGAGCAGCCTGCTGACCAACGGGATGCGGAAGCTGCGCAGTTGGGCGTGCCGCAGGGCGGATGACATGGCGGCGACGAAGGGGTGCGGCCGCTCACGCTCGAAGGACTGGAAGCTGTAGCCGAAGCCGGTGCGGCCGATGGTCTCCAGGGTCACCTTGGTCATGTCGGCGGAGACGTCCACCGGTTCACCGTCCACGTGCCGGTCCCAGTACGCGGTCAGCTCGCGTGCCACGTCCAGCATGATCGGGTGGTAGTCCTCCATCGCGCTGCGGCCGAAGGCGGGCAGCAGGATGTCGTGGGCGAGCTGCCAGTTGGGCTCGGAGTTGTACGCGGTGAAGAGGCCGTCGCCCGCGATCCGGCGGAGGTTCTCGACGCCCACGCCGACGTTCTTGGAGAAGCGGGACTCGTCCGAGAGGTCCGCGGCCAGTTCCGCCCCGGCCACCATGACGATCTCGCGGTTGAGGAACTTGCGGGCGAAGATCGGCCCGAGCCGCTGGGCGAGGCGCAGGGAGTCCTGGACGGGCTCGCGCGGGTTGGCGTTGAGCAGGTCGCCCAGCAGGGGCAGTCGCCGGGGCGGATACGGGATTCCCTTGGTCTGCACGGGCGTGCTCCCTGGCCGTGAAAGGCGGTCGTGGTCGGTACGGTCTGCGCCGTCGCCGGAAGGCGCGGTGGGATCAGGATCGCGCCGTTATTGAACCCACGTCAAGGAGTGGGGCCGTATCCGCTCCCGCAGCTGCCGCCGCCGCTCCGCACTCCAGTACGCTGCGCCCTGTGCGCCGTACCCGACTCTCCAGCGAGCAACGCCGCGAGCAGCTGCTCGCCATCGGCGCCGAGCTGTTCGCCGATCGGCCGTACGACGAGGTGTGGATCGAGGCGGTGGCGGAACTCGCGGACGTCTCGCGGGGGTTGCTGTACCACTACTTCCCCACCAAGCGGGAGTTCTTCGCGGCCGTGGTGCGTGCCGAGAGCGAGCGCATCCTGCGGCTCACCGCGCCCGATCCGGCGCTCCCCCCGGCCGAGCAGCTGCTCGCCGGCCTCGACGCGTATCTCGAGTACGTCCAGACGCACCCCGTCGGCTACCGGGTGATGCACCGCGCCGCCGCCGCGGTGGACGAGGGCGTGCGGGCGGTCTTCGAGGAGAGCCTGGCGGTGCACCAGCAGCGCATCGTGGACGCGGTGGCCACCGTCCACGGGAGCGGCGGGCCCGACGCGGGGGTGCGGATCGCGGCGCGGGCGTGGCTGATGTTCGTCATCGCGGCCTGCCTGGACTGGCTGGAGCACGCCGCGGTCACCCGCGAGGAACTACGCGACCTGTGCGCCCGCACCCTCCTAGCGGCGGTGGGCATCGAGAACACGGCCGGTTGACCTCACCCGTCCGCCCGTTGGTCCGGCGCAGCGGTGTCCCAAGCACGCACCGGACGCCGCTGACTGGTGGCCCGCGCCGCCTTCGACGTCGCCATGATCGTGGGCCATGCCTACGTGGCGGGGCGGGCCGGTCAGTGGGAGGGGGTGCCTCCTGCTTCCACGCTCGCCGCTGCGGCGTCGGGCCGCAGAAGGTACTGCTCCGTTCAGGTGAGCAGGGCGAGGCCCGACCGGGACCCCCAAGCACCGACCGCGTCTGGGAAACCGCAGGTCGAAGCCGCATTGCGGGCTGTCAGCTCGCCAGCAGCATCCACGTCATGCCCAGCGTCATCGCCACCGAGCCCACCTGCGGGGCCGTGATCAGCAGCCGCCGCTGGGGGCGGGCCAGCGGGGGGCCCGCGAAGCCGGGGCCGCGGCGGTGGCGGCCGGGGCCCGGCGGGTCGAGCACCGGCCGCAGCAGCGGCCACGCGGTCGCGGCCAGGCAGACCGCCGTGACCAGCGCGGGCAGCGGGCCGAAGCCGGTGTCGGCGGCGAGCATCAGCGTCATCGCCGCCATGCCGACGAGCAGGACCACGTCGTGGACGCGGAAGTCCGTACGGTCGCGCGCCCGCAGGACCAGCGCGACCGCGAAGCCCAGCGCCACCGCGCCGAAGACGACCGCGAGGGGCCGGTGCCCCTCGGACGGCGCACCCGGGAAGAGCAGGTAGACCATGCCACCGGCCATCCCGGCGTGCGCCGCGTCCGCGGCTGGATGTGTGTCGCTGAGGAGGGGCACGGCGATGAGGCGCAGCAGCCGGAGCGCGAACACGCCCCAGAACAGCCCCAGCAGCGCCAGTTGGAGAAACATCGCCGCTGCGGGCGGTGCCGGCATCGGAGTGTCCATTCCACCTCCACCCGTCATGTGTCGTCGTCCTTCCGATGCCGGATCGCTCACCCGCTCTGTCGCTGAGAATTCCCCCGCGACGGCGCCGACGCTCCACACGTACGGGTGGGTTTGGGTCCGCGCATTCCCCATCGGGTGAGTTTCCCCGCGCACCGCGCAGCCGCCGCGCCGTCGGTGGGCAGTCCTGCGCCATGCCCTCTTTCATCGGATTCGGCGGCCCCGCGACCCTGGGCGCCGCCCTCGACACCCCCCTGCGCTGGTGCGCCCTGGCGGGACTGGTCGCCCTCGGCGGGACGGCGCTCTGCCTCGTGCTCGTACGCCCCGTGCCGCCGCGGGCGCGCACCGCCCTGGGCCGGCTGCTGGCCGCCGCCCTGGGCGTCGGGGCGGCCGGGCTGCTCGGCCTGCTGCTGCTCCCCGGGCCGCTGAGCGGCCCGTCGGTGCGGCTGCGCGCCACCCTGCTCGTGCTGCTCATCGCCTGCTGGGCGCTGGGCCGTTACGCGCTGACGGAGCCCCTCCCCGCCCCCGGCGGCGGTCGGGACTGGTGGCGGGGGGCGGCCGCCTTGGGGACCACCGCGCTCGTACTGACCGCCGCCGGCTGCTGGCAGCTCGCCGAACTCCCGCCGCGCGCCCCGCTGGTGCCCGCCCTCCTGCTTATGCGGAGCCTCCAACTCGCCGCTATCACCTGCTGGCTGGGCGGCTTGATCGCGCTGGCCGTGCTGCTCATCGTGACGCGCGCGGAGCAGCCGGCGATGGCCGCCGCCCGCCGCTTCACCCCGGCGGCGCTGGTCGCCCTGCACCTGCTGATGGCCGTCGTCAGCATGCAGGCGTGGCAGACCGTCGGCGCCGCGCCCCTGGTGCTGGGGACGGGTTACGGGCGGCTGCTGCTCGTCCAACTGGGCGCGCTGACCCTGCTGGTGGCGCTGGACGCGCTCGCCCGTGCCTGCCTGCAGCGGCCGTGGGACGGGGCGCCGGGGGCCGTCGTACGGGTCGTCCTGCACCGCACGCTCGCCGCCCAGCTCCTCATCGGGGCCGCGCTGCTCGCCGTCGCCGGACCGCTGCCGCTGTGGTCGCCGGAGCTGCCGGTGGCGCTGCTGCAGGCGCGGTAGCGGGCACGGCGCCGGGTGGCCGTCAGGGGGCCGTCAGGGGCAGCTGTAGGTGAACGTGACCGCTTCGGCGCGGGGTTGGGGAGCGGAGATCACCAGCTCGGCCGTGGCGGTCACGCTTCCGCGCCCCTCGAACCGCCACAGCAGCTCCACCCGCGCCTCCTCCTGCCCCCGGCCGAACTGCTCGCGCAGCTCGCCGGAGCGGGTGCCGTCACTGCGCTCCCAGTGGTAACGCAGGGTGCCGCCGCGCCCGTTGGTCCGTACGGTGGCGACGATCTCCGCCGTACTGTCGCAGGCCGGGCCCCCGGGGTCCGTACTGACGCGGACGCTCTCGACGGCGAGACCCGAGCCCCACCACTGCCACAGGGCGAAGGCCAGCGAGCAGAGCAGCACGGCGGCGGCGAGCAGGTAGCGGCGCCAGGCCGGGCGCCGGCGCGGCGGCGGGGCGGTGGCCGCGTGCCAGAGCATCGCGGCGGTGTCCCCGCCGGGAGGGGACGCAGGGACGCCGGGGCCGAAGCGCAGGACCGCGTCGTCGTCGTACGCGGGCAGCGGGAGCGCCAACGGCTCGCGCACCGTGGGCGGATGGGCCCGGCCGGCCTCCGGGGGGACGGTGGGCTGCGGCCAGTTCAGGGCGGTCGCGCTGTAGTCCGCCGCCGCCTCGGGGGCGGTGCGCGGGTCGGGGACGGCGGGCCGCGCGGGGCGGCGCAGGCGGTGGGTGCGGGGCTCGTCGGGGGTGCGGTCGCGGGGGTCGTTCATGTCAGAAGCACCCCCGGGTCTGGGTCTGCTGCGAGGAGGCGCCGCCCGCCGCCGCGGGGGAGGTGGTGGCGACGGCGCTCCAGTAGTAGCACCCCTCCGAGCCGCTCACTGCGAAGGTGTGCTTCAGGGGCTGGGTGTAACTGGTGCTCCCCTGCAGCTTGTACGTGGCGGACGCGCCGTCCTGCGAGCCGAGCTGGCCCTTGGTCTGGCTGACGTACCAGGTGACGGTGAGCGTCACCGCGTCCGGCTTGCTGGTACGTACGGCCACCTGCCCGTCTGCTTCCATCGGCCCGAACTGCCGTACCCCGGAGACCGCAAGGTCCGACACCGCCACCGGCTCCACCGGCGGCGACGTGGGCGGCGGCGACGGATCGCTGGTCGCCGGCGCCGGGGTCCCCGGATCCGTCGTCGGTGCGGCGGTGGGATCCGGCGATGCGCCGGCGGAGGCCGAAGCCGAAGCGGAGGGGGAGACCGAGGCGGACGGGGACGCCGAGGCCGACGGCGAGGCCGACTCCGTCCCCGGCGCGGACGTCGGGGCGCCGCCCTCCGTGCTCCCGGCGGCGAGCGGTGAGGCGCTGGTCGTGGCGGCGGTACGGGCCGGGCTGCTCCCCCCGTCCTCCGTGGCCACCGCGGTGACGGCGAGCGCGCCGACGGCCACCAGCGCCCCGACGCCCGCGAGCAGCCCGCGCCGCCCGGTCAGCCAGCCGCCGGGGCCGCCGCCCAGGACGGTGCGGGCGAGGGAGGTCGTACCGGCGGAGGCCCCCTGCGCGGAGGGGAGGAGCAGCGGCAACAGCGCGACCAGGGCGGCGAGTCGGCGCTGCCCGCGCTCCTCCCAGTCCGGCCCGTACGCCGCCCCGGCCACCGTGTCCAGCTCGGCGACGAACAGCTCGGCGGTGGGCGGGCGTCCGGCCGGGTCCTTCGCCATGCCGTGCCGGATCAGCTCCCGTACGGGCTCGGCCACGTTCTCCGCGGGGATCGGGGCGGTGATGTGCTTCACCGCCAGCTCCGCGAACGTCTCGCCGCTGTAGGGGCGTTGGCCGGTGAGGCACTCGTAGAACGTGGCCGTGGCCGCGTACACGTCGGTGGCCGGTGAGGCCGGTGCGCCGCTCCACTGCTCGGGCGCCATGTACAGCGGTGTGCCCGCCACCTCCGGTGTGGCGCCGCTGCGTACCGCGATGCCGAAGTCGACCAGCTTGGAGGAGCCGTCGGCCGCGACCAGCACGTTCTCCGGCTTGTAGTCGCGGTGCACGATGCCGCTCGCGTGGGCGGCGGCCAGGCCCAGCAGCGAGCCCTTGAGCACGACGAGCGCCGCCTCGGGGCCGGTCGCGCCCTCCTGGCGGAGCAGGGCGCGCAGCGCGATACCGTCCACGACCTCCATCACGATCGCGGCGCCGCGGGGCGACTCGACGTACTCGTAGAGCCGCACCACGTACGGCGTGTCGAGCGAACCGAGCAGCCTTGCCTCCGCGCGGAACTCCCGCAAGAAGCCCTCGTCGGCGCGCAGTTCGTCGCTCAGGTACTTCACCGCGACCGGTGTGCCGGTCGCCTCGTGCACCGCGAGGACCACCCGGCCGCTCGCGCCGGAGCCCAACTCGCGCGACTCCCGGTATCCGGGAACCGTCCAACCGTCCATTGCCCCACCCCCCGGTTCGGGCCGCATCCGCCGGCGCGGATGCCTGTGTCGACGCAGGGACAGACCTCGCGTGCCGTCGCTTGGTTCCCTCTATAGCCGACTTATAGCGGATGTCACGGCCCACCGTGACGCGGATGGGGATTTCACCGGCTGTGGACGCAAGCGCGCAGGAGCGGAACCGGCGTCCCGATCACTCCCTCCGCCCCTTGTGGGCTGACATGGACGCATCTAGGGTTCAGTCCCAGTCGCATCCGCGAGAACGCCGCCCGAAGGCCGCGGGAGACCGCGCGAGGGCCGGGAAGCACCGAGGGAACGAGGAGACACAGCCATGCCGGAAGCACCGCAGCCGCCCGGACCGGCCGACTCCGCCGCCCGGGGCCGGCACCGCAGGCCCCGCTCCAGCCCGGTGGCGCGCGCCTCGCTGACCGTCACCGCCGGTGGCGCCGGTCTGGCCCTGCCGCTCCTCGCCGCGCCCAATGTCCTTGCAGCGCAGGGGAGTTCGTCACCGATGCCGCGCGAGGTACGGCACGGGGCGCCCCACCCCCGCAGCGCGGAGGCGGGCGTCCTCCCCCAGGGCGTGCGCCTCACGGTGGTCCCCGCCAGCCCCGGGTCCGCACCGGGCCGGCGCGTCACGCACTACACCGTGCGGCCCGGCGACACCCTGCACGGCATCGCCGTCGCACACCGGGTGCGGGGCGGCTGGTCCGCGCTCTACGAGCGCAACCGGCAGGTGATCGGCGCCGACCCCGACCTGATAATGCCGGGCCAGCGGCTGACCCTGCACGGACCGCGCACGCCTGAGCCCGCACCGCACAGCAAGCCGCCCGCCCCGCACCCCAAGCCCGCCGGAGGCGCCGAGACCGCCGAGGACTCCGGTAAGAAGCCCCAGACGACGACCGGTTACGTCGCCCCGCTCGCCGCCGCCGGCGTCGGCACCGCCTACGGCGTCCGCGGCAGCGCCTGGTCCAGCGGCTACCACACCGGCGCCGACTTCCCCGTGCCCGTCGGTACGGGCGTGCGCGCGGTGACCGGCGGCACCGTCGTCACGGCGGGCTGGGGCGGCGCGTACGGCTACCAGGTCGTCGTCCGCCACACCGACGGCCGCTACTCGCAGTACGCGCACCTCTCCGCCGTGGCCGTACGCCCCGGCCAGCGTGTCAACGCGGGCCAGCGGGTGGGCCGTTCCGGCTCCACCGGCAACACCACCGGCCCGCACCTGCACTTCGAGATACGCACGGGCCCGCGCTACGGCTCCGATATCGACCCCCTCCGCTATCTGCGCGCCCGCGGCGTCCGGATCTGAGCACCCGGCGCGCAAAGGAGCGGGTCAGGGTCTGAGAGGCTGTTGCCGAACCCCCGTCGTCCGCGCGAAGCGCGGGCGCAGCGGCGGTCGGTGCCTCCCCAAGCTCTTCGAGCAGGGGATACCCCAGCTCTCGGCGTGCGCCGTCGCAGGTCATGAATGGGGCATCCCCTGCTCCGTGGGGCATCCCCTGCTCGAAGAGCTTGGGGAGGAAGTTGAGAGCTTGGGGAAGGAGCCACCTGTCCTGCGACGGGGTGCGGCCGGGGGTACCCCCTGCTCGAAGAGCTTGGGGGCGCGTGCCGGGCGTCGGGGCGCAGACGGGGGTTCGGCAACAGCCTCTGAGCCCGATGCCGCGTCTCACGGCGGGCAGATGCAGCGCACGCGACCGCACCGGGGACAGACGGGAACGCGCCGCAACCGCGAAAGGACGTGCCGGACCACCGCGTTGTGTACCGCTTCACTGTGAATCGTGTGCATACCGTGTTCTCCTCCGCTCTGTGAGAGCCTCGGCTCCTCACATCTATGACGCGCTGAGAGGCGAATCGGTTTATGGACAACCGTGCGTGGGACGACCGTTACGCGGATGCCGACCTCGTCTGGGGCGCCGAGCCCAACAGATGGGTGGCCCGGGAGACCGGTCCGCTGCCCCCTGGCCGGGCGCTCGACCTGGCCGCCGGGGAGGGGCGCAACGCCCTGTGGCTCGCCGGGCGGGGCTGGCGGGTGACGGCGGTGGACTTCTCCTCCGTGGGGGTGGAGCGCGGGCGGCGGCTGACGGCCGAGGCGCCGGCGGAGGTGGGCGGGCGGGTCACCTGGGTCTGCGCGGACGTGCTGGCGTACGAGCCGGAGCGGGGGGCGTACGAACTGGTGCTGCTCTCCTACCTGCACCTGCCGGCCGGGGAGCGCGGCCCGGCGCTGCGGACGGCGGCGGGCGCGCTGGCGCCGGGCGGCAGCCTGCTGGTCGTGGGCCACGACACGACGAACCTGACCGAGGGCACGGGCGGCCCGAAGGACGCCCGCGTGCTGTTCACCCCGGCGGACGTACTGGCGGATCTGGCCGGGGCGGGCCTGGAGGCGGTCCGGGCCGAGCGCGTCCTGCGCCCCGTACCGCAGCCGGACGGCCGCACGGTGGACGCCGTCGACGCGCTGGTGCTGCTGCGCCGACCGGCCGGCTGAGCGGTCCGCCTCATCGCCCCGCCTGCCTGCGCCCGAGCGGATCGGGGTGCTCGGCCGTCAACCGCTGCGGCGCGGCCTGCCGCCAGGAGTCCACGACGATCGCCGCCAGCTCCGCCGGGTCGTCGAGCGCGGCGATGCGCACCCGCACCCAGGCGAAGGACGCCTCGTGCCCGGCGATCCAGAACTTCTCCGGCTCCGCCAGCACCAGTTCGTCGCGCTCCAGCATCGGGCAGCGCACGGCGAAGGAGCTCTCGTCCCCGGGCAGCGTGAGGAACATCCTCCCCGCGACCCGGAACGTGGGCATCCCCCACGCGATCTTCTCGCTCGTCTCCGGAAGCGCCAACGCGGTCTCCCGGACCTCCTCGGAACTCGTGGCCATACCTGCGACCGTAGCGGCCGGCACTGACAACGCGGCGCCTCCCCCAGGCCGCCCGGTGCCACTCCCGCCCCACCCGCCGCAATTGTTGACATGGGCGCGCTAACTTTCCCGTTTTCCCCCTACCATCGGGGCGTTGCGCACGATCCCGTCCTTCTGCCAGGAGGCTTGATGCGTCACCTGCGTCTCGTTCTGGTGGGCCTCGCCGCGATCCTCGCGGGGCTGCTCACCGCGCCCCCCGCCCAGGCCGCGCCCACGTTCAAGGCCCCGTACCCCTGCGGCCAGACCTGGACCTACAGCCACCACTCGGCCGAGGTCCGCCTCGCCCTGGACTTCGTCCGCAGTGACGGCGGTCCCACCGCCGGCACCCCCGTGCTCGCCTCCGCCTCGGGCACCGCCTACCGCTACTACGAGGGCGGCGGCGCGGGCAACTACGTCGTCATCGACCACGGCGGCGGCTGGAAGACGTACTACTTCCACCTCGCGTCCTTCGGCATCAGCCACGGCCAGTGGGTCTCCCAGGGCCAGCAGATCGGCACCACCGGATCCACCGGCAACAGCTCCGGCGCGCACATCCACTACGAGCAGCTCTACAACGGGGTCGGGCAGACGATCCGGATCAACGGCGTGTCGCTGGCGCCGTATCCGGGCTCGTACTACCAGAAGTACCTGCGGAGCGACAACGGCTGCTCGGGGTCGTCGACATACTGGGTGGACACCTTCGCCAACGCGCCCGTCTACGGCTCGCCGACCAGCACCGCCCAGACGGGCACCCTCTACGCGGGCACCAACTACGTCTTCTGCAAGGCGTGGGGCCGCGAGATCCGCGACGGCTCGGGCAACTTCAACCACTGGTGGCTCAAGACCGACCCGGACGTGGGGCCGGCGAACCAGTGGGTGTCGGCCTACTACCTCTCGCGCTGGGGCAACGACGAGGCACGGGACAACAACGGTACGGTCATCCCCGATTGCTGAGACCTGCCTACTGAGCAGGGCACGGCAGTACGAACCGTACGGACCGCACGAACAGGGGCGCCCCGCACCGGTCGGGAACCGGCGCGGGGCGCCCCGCGTGCTCAGGCCGGCTGCCCCGTCAGGGACTCGCTGATCCGCTGCAGCGTCACGCGCATGCCGCGCCGGTTGACCTCCGCCCGGCGGGCCGCCGGCGTGGCGGTGAAGACGAGGCCGAGCAGCTCGGCGACGGTACGGCGCCAGCCGGGCGTGCGGCGGTGGTCGAGCCAGTACTCGGTGATCCGGGTGCCGCCCTGCGCCGGTTCGGCCTCGACGCGGTAGCCCCAGCGGGCGATCGGCAGCCCGAAGGAGGTGACGTCGAAGGCGAACTCGGCGTCCGGCTCCGCCACGGCGATCCGGCAGCTGGTGAACCACACCAGCGGCCCCTTGCGGTTGAACCCGGTGAACCGCTGCCCCCGCACCCGTACCGCGAACAGCTCGGTGCTCCACTCGACCATCCGCCGCGGATCGGCCACCGCCGCGTACACCTCCGCCGCCGGCGCCGCTATCACCAGCGACTCCTCGACACTCCACACCCGTTCGCCCATCGCTGAGCCTCCGCCCCACTCGTCGTTGCCCGTGGGGGCAGACGCTAGCAACAGCCGCTCGGCCTCACCTCAGCGCGCTCCCCGCCTTCCAGCTCTCCCAGTCCACGTTCCAGTCGCCGTAGCCGTTGCCGACCGCCGCCGTGTCGCGGGAGTGCACCACCGTCACCGGGTCGCCGACGCCCACCTGGCGGTAGAACCACGCCGCGTCCGCCGTGCTCATCCCGATGCAGCCGTGACTGCCGTTGACCCGGCCGAACTTGCCCGCGTTCCAGGGCGCCGCGTGCACGAAGGTCCCCGACGTGGTCAGCTGGACGTCCCACTTCACCGCGCCGAGGTTGTACGCCTCCGCGCCGAAGATGCCCACGGTCCGCGAGTTCATCCGCAGCGAGGGCGTCTTGCCCAGGACGACCATCGTGCCGTTCCACGTCTCGAAGCCCTTCTTGCCGCTGGAGACCGGCAGCGTACGCACCGTCTTGCCGTTACGCGCCAGGGTGAGCGTCTTGCGCTTGACGTCGACGGTGGAGGTCACCGCCTGGCCGATGCGGAAGTCCACCACCCGCTCCTGGGTGCCGTAGACGCCGCCGGCGTCCACACCGGCCAGGTGCATCGTCAGCCTGACCCTGGTACCGGCCTTCCAGTACGTCTGCGGGCGGTAGTCGATCCGGTCGCGGCCGTCCCAGGACTTCAGCCAGCTCCACGAGCCCTCCACCGCCGGCACGGCCGTCACCGACAGGGCGCGCTCCACCGCCGCCTTGTCGCGGACCGGCTTGCTGAAGGTGATCGCCACCGGGTGCGCGACGCCGACGGTGGTGCCCTTGTCGGGGAAGTACTCGCCGAAGAAGGTCCTGCTCTTGGGCGCCGCGGCGGTCGTGAAGGTCGCGCTGCGCGTCTGCTGCGCGCCCTCGCCGTCCATGCCGCGGGCCTTCATCGTGTACGTGGCGCCGGGGGCGAGCGCGGCGGTGGAGGTCCAGGCCGTCCCCTCGGTGTTGAGCCGCCCGGCGAGCTTCCCCGGCCCGGGCGCGGAGACCTCGACGGCGGCCAGCCTGCCGCCCTTCACCCGTACGGAGACCTTCCCCGCCACGGCGACGTCCCGGGCTCCCTCGTCGGGGGTGAGGGTCATCGCGAACGGCTCGTCGCCGCGCCCGGCGCCCGGCTTGTCGTCCGCCTTGCCCGTGCCCGTACATCCGCCCAGCACCAGCGCGGCGGCGACGGCGATCCCCGCCGCGGTGCTCCTGCGCCGCATCCAGTTCATCGTCGTCACGTCAGCTCCCCCTGCTCGTTCCGATCCCCTGCCCCCAGGGCCTGTTGCGAACCGCGCCACGGGGCAGCTCCGAACGGACGCCTACCCGCGACACACCGCAGCCAGGCGTCCGTTCGAGGCGAACAGCCCCGGCTTGTCACGGTTCGTAGACGCGTACGAAGGGGTGGGCGGTTCCAGGGGAAGGGTCAGGCGAGCACCCGCAGCGCCCTCGGCAGCACCCGCGCCGTCACCGGCAGCACCGCGTCGACCTCGCCGTCCGCCCCGTACGGCAGGGGCCGCGCCCGCTCCGGTGCCTCGATGCGGATCTCGCGGCCGGTGAGGACCTCGACCTCGGGGCGGCGGATGTGGCTGCCGTCCTTCAGTTCGTTCATCACGGCGAAGAAGAGCCGTTTCGGGGCGTGTTTGATGATCACGACGTCCAGCAGTCCGTCGTCCAGCCGCGCGGCGGGCGCGACCTGGCGGCCGAAGCCGTAGTACGCGGAGTTCGCCACGACGACCGTGTAGCCGCGCCGCTCGCAGGTCTCGCCGTCGATGGTGAGCCGGTAGGAGACGGGCCGCCAGGAGGCGACCGCGCGCAGCGCCCCCACGTAGTACGAGGCGGAACCCCGCAGCAGCCGCGAGGTGTTGGCGTTGCGGTTGGCCACCGCGTCCACCCCGGCGTACACGCTGCCCAGCGCCACGGTGTCGGGATGGGCGGCGGAGGTGAGGCCGATGGCGTCCACCTGCCGGGGCTCGGCCGCCAGCAGCAGCCGCGCCAGGGCGGCCGGTTCGCGCGGCAGCCCGAGGGCGCGCGCGAAGTCGTTGCCGCGCCCGGCCGGTACGAAGCCGCAGACCGCCTCCGTGCCGGCCAGCGCGCCGCCGATGCGCCCGGCCATCCCGTCGCCCCCGACGGCGAGCACCGTGCGCCCCTTCTCCCCCGCCTCCAGGGCGAGTTCACCGGCGTGCCGCAGGCTGCGGCTGTGGGAGACCTCCACCTCGGCGCCCGCCTCCCGCAGCTGCCGGGCGATGGGGATGAGGGCGGCGGCGCCGGCCTGGCCGCCTGCTGCCGGGTTGATGACGGCGGTGAACTGGCGCATGGCTGCGGCTCGCCTCTCGGGTCGGTGGTGCGGGGCTGCGGTACGGGGCTCGGTGCGGGCCCCGGTCACTCCGGGACGAGGACGCCCGGGTTAAGGATGCCCGCCGGGTCCAGGCGGGCCTTCACCGCCCTGAGGATCTCCACGCCGACGGGGCCGGCCTCCCGCGCGTACCAGTCGCGGTGGTCGGTGCCGACGCCGTGGTGGTGGCTGATGGTGCCCCCGTTGGCGAGGATCGCGTCGTTGGCCGCCTGCTTGGCGCGCTGCCAGTGCGCGAGGGGGCCGTCCCCCGCAGCACCGCCCTGCGCGCTGACGACGGTGAAGTAGAGGGAGGCGCCGGTCTCGTAGACGTGGCTGATGTGGCACATGACGAGCGGCGGGGTGCCGGCCTCGGTGAGTGTCGAGGTCAGCGCCTCGCGCACGGCCGCGTACAGGCGCGGGATACCGGACCAGAAGACGGCCGTCTCCAGCGTCTCGGCGAAGGCCCCCGCGCCCAGCAGGGAGTCGCGCAGGTAGGGCGCGGCGTAGCGCCCCTGCGCCCACTGCTCGCCCGGTTCGTCGCCGAGCGGCTGTCCGCCCAGGGCGCGCAGGGCCTCGCCGGTGCGTTCGCGCAGTCGCGGTACGCCGTCCGCCGTGCCCTCGTAGCCGGCGAGGAGCAGGCAGCCGGCGTCGGCGGCGAGGTCGGACAGGGTCTGCGGGCGGGCGAGGCCGACCATGGTCTCCGCCTCGTCGGAGAGCCGCAGCACCGTCGGCAGGGGCCCGTCCTGCGCGAGGCGGCGCATGGCGCGGGCGCCGCTGTCGAAGGAGGGGAAGCGCCAGCCCTCGTAGCGCCGTGCCTCGGGCAGCGGGCGCACGCGGACGGTCACGGAGGTGATGACGCCGAACGCGCCCTCGGAGCCCAGGAGCAGCTGGCGCAGGTCGGGTCCGGCGGCCGAGCGCGGGGCGCGGCCGGTCTCCAGGGTGCCGGTGGGGGTGGCGGCGGTGAGGGCGACGACCATCTCGTCGAAGCGCCCGTATCCGGCGGAGGCCTGGCCGCTGCCCCGGGCGGCCGCGAAGCCGCCGACGGTGGCCCACTCGAAGGACTGCGGGAAGTGCCCGAGGGTGAACCCCTTGGCGGCCAGGAGGCGTTCGGCGTCGGGGCCGCGAAGTCCCGCCTGCAGCACGGCCGTACGGGAGACGGGGTCGACGGCGAGCACCCGGTCCAGGCGGCGCAGGTCGAGGGCGACGACGCGGTCCGTGCGCCGGGGGGTCAGGCCCCCGACGACGGAGGTGCCGCCGCCGAACGGGACGACGGAGACAGCGTGTCGGGCGCAGACACGCAGGACGGCGAGCACCTCCTCGTGCGAGGCGGGCAGCACCACCGCGTCGGGGGCGTCGGCCGTCTCGCCCGCGCGGATGCGCAGCAGGTCGGGGGTGGACCGGCCGCGTGTGTGGCGCAGCCGGGTCTCGTCGTCGCGGCGCACCTCGGCGACGGCGGCGAGCGCCGCGTGCACCGGGTCCGCCAACCGGCTCGCGGGGAGCGCGACGTCGGCGAGGTCGAGCGGCGCCTCGGCGGCCGGCGCCACGCCCAGCAGGTCGCGCAGCAGTACGGCGACGTCCTGCGGCAGCGGGGCGGCCTTGGCGGGGTCTCCCCAGCCGTTCCAGAGCATGTTCAACGCGACTCCTCCTCGGGGAGTTACACTGTTACATGTGAAGCCTAAACGTCACAAGCCTTCGGGGGACGAGGCCGCCCTCGACGCGGCCCGCGACTGCGTGCTGGCCGTCGGTGTCCGCCGCACCACACTGACCGACGTGGCCCGCCGGGCAGGCGTGTCCCGTATGACGCTCTACCGCCGCTGGCCCGATGTCCGGGCGCTGGTGGGCGACTTGATGACCCGCGAGTGGCTGGCGGCGGCGCGCGGCGCGCTGCCGGCGGCCGACGATCCGCGCCCGGCGCGCGAGCAGCTCGTCGAGGGGTTGACGGACGGGGCGCGGGCGCTGCGCGAGCACCCGCTCTTCCGCAAGATCCTCGACGTGGACCCCGAGCTGCTGCTGCCGTACGTACTGGACCGCCGGGGCGCCTCGCAGGACGCCCTGCTGGAGCAGCTCGCACAGGGGCTGCGGGCCGGGCACGCGGACGGCTCGGTGCGCGAGGACGACCCGGTCCGCCAGGCGCGGGTGCTGCTGCTGGTCGTCCAGTCCTTCACGCTCTCGCTGCGCACGATGACCGACGAGTCCGACGCCCGCCTCGACACCCCTGCTTTCGAGGCGGAGTTGCGGCACGTACTGGACCGCTCCCTGCG
Organism: Streptomyces polyrhachis; assembly: GCF_042663125.1. Classification (NCBI taxonomy): domain Bacteria; kingdom Bacillati; phylum Actinomycetota; class Actinomycetes; order Kitasatosporales; family Streptomycetaceae; genus Streptomyces; species Streptomyces polyrhachis. The sequence goes on from NZ_JBHSZO010000005.1 coordinate 91,737, forward strand.
GCCGTAGGACAGGCCCCGGCGCCACCCCCCACCGCCCCTCCGGAAGGGACACCCCCACCGTGAACGCCTCGCTGACCGCCGACCGCCGGCTTCGTGACCTGGGTGAACTGGCCGGCGGCCACACCGTCGACGTGCTCGTCGTCGGCCTGGGCGCCACCGGCGCCGGCGTGGCGCTCGACGCCGCCGCGCGGGGGCTGAGCGTGGCCGCCGTGGACGCGCACGACCTGGCCTTCGGCACCTCGCGCTGGAGCTCCAAGCTCATCCACGGCGGCCTGCGCTACCTCGCCTCCGGCCAGGTGGGCATCGCCCGCGAGAGCGCCGTGGAGCGCGGGGTGCTGATGGAGCGCACCGCCCCGCACCTCGTCCAGGCGCAGCCCTTCGTACTGCCCCTCACCCCGCTCACCCCGCCCGCGCAGGCGGCGCTCGCCTCGGCGGGGCTGCGGGCGGGCGACGTACTGCGGGCGACGGCGGGCACCTCGCGCCGTACGCTGCCGCGCGCCCGGCGCCTGTCGGCCGTCGAGACGCTCCAACTGGTGCCCGCCCTGCGCCGCGAGGGCCTGCGCGGCGGACTGCTCTCCTGGGACGGCCGCGTCTCGGACGACGTGCGCCTGGTCACCGCCCTGGCCCGGACGGCCGCCGCGCACGGCGCCCGGATCCTGACCCGGGTGCGGGCGCTGGAGCTGGGCGACGGCGGCGCGGTGCTGCGCGACGAGCGCACCGGGGAGCGGGTGGAGGTCCGCGCCCGCGCGATCGTCAACGCCACCGGCGTGTGGGCGGACGGCCTGGTCGAGGGCATTCGGCTGCGGCCCTCCCGGGGCACCCATCTGGTGCTGCGCGACCAGGACCTGGGCCTGCCCGCCGCCGGCCTGCACATCCCGGTGCCGGGGACGACGGGCCGCTTCGCGCTCGTCCTGCCGCAGCACGACGGGCGGGTGTACGTGGGGCTGACGGACGAGCCGGCGCCGGGTCCCGTACCGGACGAGCCGCAGGCGCCCGAGGCGGACATCGGCTTCCTGCTGGACCTGCTGGACTCGGCACTGGAGACCCCCGTGCGGCGGGCGGACGTGGCGGGCGCCTTCGCGGGCCTGCGCCCCCTGCTGGACGCCGGCGGGGCGAGCGCCGACCTCTCGCGCCGGCACGCGGTCCTCACCTCCCGGCAGGGGGTGGTGACGGTGGTCGGCGGCAAGCTGACCACGTACCGGCGGATGGCGCAGGACGCGGTGGACGCGGCGGTGGCGGGGCGCGGCCTGGCGGCGGGCCCCTGCCGTACGGCGCGGCTGGCGCTGGTGGGCGCGGCGCCGGCGGCGGAGCTGGCGCGGCTGGCCGCGCCGCAGCGGCTCATCCGCCGGTACGGCACCGAGGCGCCGGCCGTCCACGCCCTGGGCCCCGAGCAGGTCGTCCCCGGGCACGCCACAGTGCTGGGCGAACTGCTGTGGGCGGTACGCCACGAGGGGGCGCTGGACGAGGCGGACGTCCTCGACCGGCGCACCCGTATCGGGCTGGTCGCCCAGGACCGCGCGGCGGCGCTGGGGGCGGCGCGCGAGGCGCTGGGGGTGCGGGCCGCCGACCGGTAATCCGGTTGCCCGGCGGGCCGCTTCCTGTTGGAGTACGGGGGAACCGCCCCGCCGGGCCGGTCGGCGCGGACAGCCCGACACCCGGTCGACCCAGGAGTGTGCCATGCGAGTTGCGTCAGCGTCCCTCACGAAAGGAACCCCCCTCCCCGTAAAGGACCGGACGCTTGACTCGCACGCTCAACCTCGGGATCCTCGCGCACATCGACGCGGGTAAGACGAGCCTCACCGAACGGCTGCTGCACACCGCCGGGGTCATCGACACCCTCGGCAGCGTCGACGCCGGCAGCACGCGGACCGACTCGCTGGCGCTGGAGCGCCGGCGCGGCATCACCATCAAGTCGGCGGTGGTCTCCTTCACCGTGGGCGACACCGTCGTCAACCTCATCGACACCCCCGGCCACCCGGACTTCATCGCCGAGGTGGAGCGGGTCCTGGGCGTCCTGGACGGCGTGGTGCTGGTCGTCTCGGCCGTCGAGGGGGTGCAGGCGCAGACCCGGGTCCTGATGCGGACGCTGCGGCGGCTGCGCATCCCCACCCTCGTCTTCGTCAACAAGATCGACCGCCGCGGCGCCCGCGGCGACGCCCTGACGGCGGAGCTGGCCGAGCGGCTGACGCCCGCCGTGGCGGCGATGGGCCGGGCGCGCCGACTGGGCACGCCGCAGGCGGACTTCGCGCCGTACGGGCCGCATGACGGACGTGTACGCACCGCGCTGGCGGAGCTGCTCGCCGGGCAGGACGACGACCTGCTCACCGCCTACGTGGACGGCACCGGGCCCGCGCTCACCCACGACCGGCTGCGCACCGCCCTGGCCGCCCAGACGGGCCGGGCGCTGGTCCACCCCGTGTACTTCGGCTCCGCCATCACCGGCGCCGGGGTGGACGAACTCCTCGGCGGCATCCGGGAGTTCCTGCCCCACGCCCGCACCGACACCGAAGCACCCCTCGCCGCCACGGTGTTCAAGGTCGAGCGCGGTCCGTCCGGTGAACGCATCGCCTACGCCCGCCTCTTCTCCGGCACCGTAAGCCTGCGCGAGCGGGTGCCCTTCGGCGACGGCCGCGCGGGCAAGGTGACCGGCGTCGGGGTCTTCGCGCACGGCGGCGTGGAGCGGCGCGGGTCGGCGTCTGCCGGGGAGATCGCCACCCTCCGGGGGCTGGACGGCGTCCGGATCGGGGACCCGATCGGCACCCGGCCCCCGGAGGCGGACGCGGGTGCGCACCTCTTCGCCCCGCCGACCCTGGAGACGGTCGTGCTGCCCGCCCGCCCCGCCGAGAAGGGCGCGCTGCACGGCGCGCTGGCCGTCCTCGCCGAGCAGGACCCGCTCATCAACCTCCGCCAGGACGACCTGCGCGACGAGCTGTACGTCTCCCTCTACGGCGAGGTGCAGAAGGAGGTCATCCAGGCCACCCTGGCCGAGGAGTTCGGACTGTCGGCGGGCTTCCGCGAGACGACCACCCTCCACCTCGAACGGCCGGTCGGCGTCGGCCGCGCCGAGGAGCGCATCAAGAAGGGCGGCAACCCTTTCCTCGCGGGCCTGGGCCTGCGCGTGGCGGCCGCACCGCCCGGCACGGGGGTGTCGTACGCCCTGGAGGTCGAGCTGGGCTCGATGCCCTACGCGCTCTTCGCCGCCGTGGAGGAGACCGTCCGCGACACCCTGGCGCAGGGGCTGCACGGCTGGCCGGTGACGGACGTGGCGGTGGCCGTCACGTACACCAAATACTGGCCGCGCCAGAGCCACGCGCACGCCACCTTCGACAAGAGCATGTCGACCACGGCGGGGGACTTCCGCGCGCTGACGCCGCTGGTGCTGGCGGACGCGCTGCGCCGGGCCGGCACCCGCGTACTGGAGCCCGTGCACCGCTTCCGGCTGGAGATCCCGGCCGACACCTTCGGCGCGGTGCTGCCGCTGCTCTCCCGGCTGGGCGCGGTGCCGGGGGCGCCGCTGGCGCGGGGCGCGCTGTACGTACTGGAGGGGGACGTCCCGGCCGCGCGGGTGCACACGCTGGAGCAGCGCCTCCCCGGGCTGACGCGGGGCGAGGGCGTGCTGGAGGCGGCCTTCTCGCACCACCGGCCGGTCACCGGACCGCCGCCGACGCGCGCCCGCACCGACCACGACCCGCTCCACCGGGAGGAGTACCTGCTGCACGTACTGCGCCGGGTCTGAGACCGGCCGGCGGCCTCCAGCGGATGACGGCGCGGGAGCGGCGCTCCTGCGATGAGCACACGAACTGAGTACGCGCACTCATGCCGCCGCTCCCCCGCTGCCGCGACACTTCGCCGTATGACCACCCCACTGCCCCCCGCCGAGGAGCTGCGCCGGCTCGACGCCGAGCTGGCGCACCTCGACGCCCGGCGCGCACAGCTGCTGCAGCGCCGCACCTGCCTGCTGCAGGTCCTCCAGGCCGCCGCGCCGCCCGCCGGCGCCCAGCGGCCCGGACCGCACTGGCAGCCCTGGCAGCCCCGCCCCGCGGCGGGCGACGCGCGCGAGGTGTCCGCACCCAGCGCGCAGAACGTGCTGCTGGCGCTGGGCGGCGTGCTGCTGGCCGTCGCCGCGCTGGCGTTCACGCTGGTGAGCTGGGGCTCCATGGGTACGGGCGGACGCGCGCTGGTGCTCGCCGCGGTGACCGGCGTCGCCGGCGCCGCGCCCGTGGTGCTGCTGCGGCGCCGGCTCACCGCCACGGCGGAGGCGCTGGCGGCGCTGGCGCTGGCACTGACGCTGGTCGACGCGCTTGCCGTGATGCTGATCGCCGAACCGCGCGACCCGGCCGCGTACTGGTCGGCCGCCTTCGCCCTGCTGGCCGCCGGCTGGGCCGGATACGGGCTGCTGGTACGGAAGGTGCGGCTGCCGCTGCCCGCGGCGGTGCTGGCCGCCCAGCCGGTGCTGCCGCTGCTCGCACTGGCCGCCACCGGCGCCGAGAGCGTGCAGGGCGTCCTGTGGGCGCTGCTGGCGACCGCCGCCGCCGACCTCGCCGCCGCACTCACGGTCACCCGCCGTTCCGTACGGCTGACCGCCGCCGTCGCGGCCTGGGCGACGGGCGGCTGCGCCCTGCTCGGCGCGGGCGTCCTGTCGCTGGACGCCGGTACGGCGCCCGTGCTGCGCGCGGCGGCGCTCCTCGGCGCCGGCGCGGCGCTTGCGCTCCTCGCCGCGCGGCGCACCGGGCAGCCCGCCCCCGCCGCCGTGGCGGGCGCCTCCGTGGTCGTGGGAGTCGGCGGCGTGGTGCGCACCTCTGTACCGGAGGCGTGGGCCGCCCCCGGCTATCTGCTGGCCGCGCTGCCGGTCGCCGGCGCGGCGCTCGCCGTGCGGGGTACGGACTGGGCTGCCGTACGCAAGGGACTGGCCGGCGCTGCGGCTGCGGCGCAGGTGCTGGTGCTGTGCTGGACGCTGCCTGCGCTGGCGGCTGCCGTGGCGGCCCCCGTGCGGTGGCTTGCAAAGGTGTGGGAGGGGACGCCCGCCGAGGTGGGCGCGACCGTGGTGCCGTGGGGCGAGGGGCTGGCGGTCCCGGTGACCCTGGCGGTGTCGGGGGCCGTGGCGCTGGCCGCGGCCCGGTTCACCGCCGGCGTGGCCCGTACGACGGCGTCCTGCGCGGCCGTGGCCCTGCTCGGCGCGGCGGCCCTGGTGCTGCCCTCCGCGCTCACGGTGTCCTACCCGGTGGCGCTCACGCTGCTGTGCGTGCTCGTACTCGCCGCGCTCGCCGGCGCCGTGGCCGGGGAGCGCCGGGGCGGTGGGGCGGTGGCGACCGCCGCCCTGGGCCTGGCGCTGGCGGCCGCCGCCGACGCCACACTGCTGGCGCTCGCCGGACAGGCGGCAACGCTCGCCGTCTGCGGGGCGCTGCTGGCGCAGGCCGCGCTCGCGGCGGCGCTGCTCACCCCCTCGCTGCGGCAGACGGCCACCGCCTGCGCAGCCGTGGGCTGGGCGGCCGCGCTGGCGGTGGCCGCTCCCGCGGCGGCCGGACTGGCCGCCCACCAGATCGCGCTGTTCGTCCTGCTGGTCCCGGCCGCCACCACGCTCCTCGCGGCCGTGCTGCGTACGTCCAACCGGACCCTGGGCCCCGCGCTGGAGGCGAGCGGCGCCACCGCCGGAGCGCTCGCCCTCACCCTGGCCGCCGGGAACACCGGCTGGCTCTCCGGCGCCCTGGCGGTCGGCGGTGTCATCGCCGCCGGTGCGGCGCTGCGACCGCAGCGGCGGTGGGCGGCGTACGTGTCGGCGGCGCTGTTCCTGGCCGCGCAGTGGACGCGGCTGGCCGCCTGGGGTGTGGACACGCCCGAGGCGTACACCCTGCCCGCCTCGCTCGCCGCGCTGGCGGCCGGGGCGCTGCGCTGCCGCCGCGAGCCGCAGACCGGCTCCTGGGCCGCCTACGGTCCGGGCCTGGCGTTCACCCTGCTGCCCAGCCTCGTCGCCGCCTGGGCCGACCCGCACTGGCAGCGCCCGCTGCTGCTGGGCCTGGCCGCGCTGGCGCTCACCCTGGCCGGCGCCCGCTCCCGGCTGCAGGCGCCGCTGCTGCTGGGCGGCGCGGTGCTGGCGCTGGACGTGCTGCACGAACTCGCCCCGTACGTCGTGCAGGTGGCCGGTGTGCTGCCGCGCTGGATGCCGCCCGCCGCGGTGGGCGCGCTGCTGCTGGCGGTCGGCGCCACCTACGAGCAGCGGCTGCGCGAGGCACGCAGGGTGCGCGAGGCGCTGGGGCGGATGCGGTGACCTCCGGCCGACCCGGGGGCGGGGCTTGCAACCCTTGTGCCCTCAGTCACAAGCCCCGCCCCCGTGTCACATCCGGCCGCCCGCCGTCCGTCGCACGGATGTCACCGCATCCACGCCCCGGACGGAGGGTCCGACCATGGCCCGCATCTCGCTCACCCCGCCGCGCACCCCGCTGGTCCGCTTCATGGAGTGGTACTCCAAGCGCACCTACGGCAAGGTGCTGGAGCCCGGGACGGCCCTGGCCCACAACCGCAAGGTGCTGCTGGCCGACCTCGCCTTCGAGCGGAGGGTCGCCGGCTTCGACGCCCTGGACCCGCATCTGAAGAACCTCGCCGTGATGGCCGTCTCGGCGAGCATCGGCTGCGGCTGGTGCATGGACTTCGGCTACTGGGCGAGCCGCGAGCACGGCACCGACCGGCGCAAGCTGCAGGACATCCCCAACTGGCGCGAGAGCGACGCCTACACGCCGCTGGAGCGCGACGTGCTGGAGTTCGCGGAGGCCGCGACGGCCACCCCGCCGACGGTCGACGACACACTGGCCGCGACGCTGCTGGCAGAGCTGGGCGAGGCGGCGTTCGTGGAACTGACGGCGATGGTGGCCGTCGAGAACCTCCGCTCGCGCATCAACGCGGCGCTGGGACTGACCAGTCAGGGCTTCAAGGACAGCTGCGAGGTGCCGTCGGCCGGGGCGTAGCCCCTGCCGCAGGGCCCCCGCGCGGGGGCCCTGCGGCGGGCGCACCACTGGCCACCGATACATCGATCAGCGAAGCCGCCCAGCGCGAGTCGCATCCGGCCCCGCCCCGCCGAGATGCCGCGGCGCTCCGCGCCACCCCGACCCGAGCGCGACGTCTTCGCCGGGGGCGTCCTGGAGCGCGTCCCGGCCGTGGCAAGGCAGCCCGGCTGAGGCGCTGACCAGCCAGGATCCCCCAGCGCGCATTGACAAGCACTTTCGCGCCACGAATACTGAACCACCATTCAGTACGTGCTCGCCGGAGGATCCGTGACCGTCATGCTGACCGCCGGCGAGGCGCTCGTGCGCGCGCTCGCCGCGCACGGGGTGGAGCTGGCCTTCGGCATCCCCGGCACCCACAACCTGGAGCTGTACCGGCACTTCCCCGGCTACGGCATCCGGCACGTCACCACCCGGCACGAGCAGGGCGCCGGGTACGCGGCCGACGGCTACGCCCGTACGACCGGGCGCCCGGGGCTGGCGGTGACCACGACCGGGCCCGCGCTGCTGAACATCGCCGCCGCCGTCGGCCAGGCGTACTCCGACAGCGTGCCGCTGCTGGTCGTCTCCCCCGGCATGCCGCTGCGCCACCCCGTGCAGTCCACCGGCCTGCTGCACGAGATGCGCAGCCAGACCGCCGCGCTCGCCGCCGTCGCCGCCTTCAGCCACCGCGTCTCCTCGGCCGCCGAGGCGCAGGCGGCGGTGGCGCGGGCCTTCGCCCTCTTCCGCCACGGGCGGCCGCGGCCGGTGCACATCGAGGTCCCCCTCGACCTGATGGAGGCGCCCGAGGCCGTCGGCCCCGTCCGCCTGGCGCCCCCGCGCGCGCCCGCCCGACCCGACCCCGGGGCCCTGCGCGGGGCCGCCGCCGCGCTGTCCGCCGCCCGCTCCCCCGCGCTGGTCCTGGGCGGCGGGGCGCGCGGGGCCGCCGCCGAGTGCCTGCGGCTGGCGGAGCTGCTGGACGCCCCCGTGCTGACCACCGCCAACGGCAAGGGCGTCGTGGCGGAGACGCACTCCCTGTCCGCCGGCGCCTCCCTGCACAGCCCGGCCGTACGCGCGTGGCTGTGCGGACGCGACACGGTCCTGGCGGTGGGCACGGAGCTGGCGGAGTCCGACCTGTGGGCCGCCGAACTGCCGCTCACCGGCGCGCTGGTACGCGTCGACGTCGACCCGGCGCAGATGTACGCCGGACTGCCCGCCGCCCACCCCCTGGTCGGCGACGCCCGGACCGCGCTGGCCGCGCTGCTGGAGCTGCTGGAGCGCCCCGCGCCGGACCGCCCCGCACCGGACGGCACCGCGCCGACCGGCCCCGCAGTCGCCGAAGTACGCCGGCTGCGCGCCGCCCGCGACGCCGAGACGGCCGCCCGCGACGCGCGCTGGCTGCCGTACCTGCGCGCGATGCGCTCGACGCTGGCGGCGGACGCCGTGGTGACCTCCGACCAGGCGCAGTGCTGCTACCACGGCGCCCTCCCGCACCTCCCCCTGGGCCCCGAGGGCCGCTACCTGCACCCCACCGGCTTCGCCACCCTCGGCTACGCCCTCCCGGCCGCCGTCGGCGCCACGTGCGCCGACCCCGGGCGGCAGGTGGTCGCCCTGTGCGGCGACGGCGGCGTGCAGTTCTGCGTCCAGGAGCTGGCCACCGCGGCCGCGCTCGGGCACCCGCTGCCGGTCGTCGTCTTCGACAACGGCGGCTACGGCGAGATCCGCGAGGGGATGCTCCGGCGCGGCGACACCCCCTACGCCGTCGACCTGCCCCCCGTGGACCTGCCCGCGCTGGCCCGGGCGTACGGCGGCAGCGGCGTACGCGCCGGCTCCCCCGCCGAGTTGGCCGCCGCCCTGCGCACCGCGCTCGCCACCCCCGGCCCCACCCTCATCCACGTCCCCGAGACCCCCGAGGCCGCCCACACCCCCGAGGAGCCCTCCTGATGCCCGCCCCCCTGCTCTCCGTCAGCTGGACGGACGAGGTCACCGGCCGCCGCGGCTACCTGGTCGTGGACCGCCTGGTACGGGGCGTGGCCAGCGGCGGCCTGCGGATGCGCGAGGGCTGCACGCTGGAGGAGGTCACCGGCCTGGCCCGCGGGATGACGATGAAGGAGGCCCTGCACTACGACCCCGAGGCGCGCTACGTGCCCCTCGGCGGCGCGAAGGGCGGCATCGACTGCGCGCCGGGCGACCCGGAGTCGTACGGCGTGCTGGTGCGCTACCTGCGCGCGATGGGCCCGTACGTCGAGCGCTTCTGGACGATGGGCGAGGACCTGGGCCTGACGCAGGAGACCGTGGACCGGGCGGTGGCGGAGGCCGGTCTGACCTCCTGCGTGCAGGCCGTCTACCCGCTCCTGGACGACCGTGAGGCGGCCCGCCGACGCCTCGCCGACGCCTTCGCCCTGCGCGTCGGCGGCATCTCGCTGGGCGAGCTGGCGGGCGGCTGCGGGGTGGCGGAGTCGGCGCTGACCGCGCTGGACCGGGCCGGGCAGCCCCACCGGGGCACGCGCGTCTCGCTGCAGGGGCTGGGCACCATGGGCGGCGCGACCGCGCGCTTCCTGGCCGGGGCCGGGCTGACGGTCGTGGCCGTGGCGGACGCCAAGGGCACCATCGCCAACGACGCCGGCCTGGACGTCGAGGCGCTGCTCGCCGCCCGCGACGCCCACGGGACGGTGGACCGGGGGGCGTTGCGCCCCGCCGACCGCGAACTGCCCGGCGGGGCATGGCTGTCGGCAAAGGCGGAAGTACTGGTGCCGGCGGCGGTGTCGTACTGCGTCGACACCGCCAACGAGCAGCGCATACGCGCCCGCTGGGTCGTCGAGGCGGCCAACATGCCGGTGCTGCCCGAGGCGGAGGCGCGGCTCGCGGCGCGCGGGGTGACCGTCCTGCCGGACGTGGTGGCCAACTCCGCGACCAACGCCTGGTGGTGGTGGACCCTCTTCGGCGACATCCCCGCCGACGCCGACCGCGCGCTGGCCCATGTCCGCCGCTCCATGCGGGCGTTGACGGGCGAGGTGCTGGACCGGGCGGCGCACTGCGGCACGACACCGCGCGCGGCGGCGCACGCCCTGGTGGCGGACAGGCTGCCGCACATCGCCGCCCGGTACGGGACGTACCGCTGAGCGCACTCGCCGCGGGCGGGGCGGCCCGCTAGGGTGCCCCGCATGGTGCGCACCAGGCTGACGGTCGAGGAGCGTCGCACGGAGCTGCTGCGGGCGGCGGTCGGGCAGATCGAGCTGCGCGGTGTCGCCGCGCTGCGTATCGCGGACGTGGCCGCCTCGCTGGGCGTGAGCAACGCGCTCGTCCTCTACCACTTCGAGACGAAGGAGAAACTGGTCGCCGCCGCCTTCGCGCACGCCGCGCAGGGCGACCTCGACCAGCTGCACGCCATCCTCTCCCGGCACGACGGCGCCCTGGCGCGGCTGCGCGCGGCGATCCGCTGGTACGCGCCGACGGGGTCGGCGAAGGGCTGGCGCCTGTGGATCGAGGGCTGGGCGGCGGCCCTGCGCGAGCCGGCGCTGCGCGAGACGGCCGCCGGTCTGGACGCGCGCTGGAAGTCCGCCCTGGCGGAGGTCATCGCGCACGGCACGGCGGCCGGCGAGTTCGACTGCGCCGACCCCGAGGCCGCCGCCTGGCGCCTCACGGCCTTCCTCGACGGCCTCGCCGTCCAGCTCACCTGCTACCCGGGCGGCCTGGAACCGGCGACGCTGCGCACCTGGATCGACGAGGCCGTCACCCGGGAGCTCGGCCTCTGAGGCCGCCGGCGGCGCCCGGCGCGGGGAAGCGCACAGGCGATCCGCCGAAAGGGTGAACGCGAGCGCCCCGCTCCCGTCCCCTACAGCGGCAGCAGATCCGGCCGCTTGGCCGTCACGCCGTCCCCCGAGCTCTCCCCGCGCAGCCTGCGCCCGATCCACGGCACCAGGTGCTCGCGCGCCCAGTGGATGTCCTCGCGGCGCACCTCCATCTGCCCGCGGGCCGGCAGCGGCGGCCAGGGCTCGTCAGGCTCCACCGGGGTGGGCAGGCCGAGCACCTGGACGGCGCGCAGGGCGACGCGGGTGTGGCCCTGCGGGGAGAGGTGCAGGCGGTCCTCGTCCCAGGCCCGCGGGTCCTGGACGGAGCGCAGCGACCACAGGTCGAGCACGGGGCAGCCGTAGCGGTCGGCGATGGCCCGGATGTGCGCCGTGTACGTGGCGACCTTGCCGCGGAAGTGCCCCAGGACCGGCACCCCCCGGGTGTCGAAACCGGTGGTCACCATCACCGTGCCGACGGCGGACGTCAGTCGCGCCACCGCGGCCTCGTAGCGCTCGGCGACATCGTCGGGGTCGGTGCCGGGGCGGATGATGTCGTTGCCGCCCGCGCAGAAGCTGACCAGGTCGGGGCCCAGCTCGATGGCCCGCTCGACCTGCTCCGCCACGATCTGGTCCAGGAGGCGCCCGCGTACCGCGAGGTTCGCGTAGCGGAAGTCGCGCTCGGGGCGGCGCTCGGCCAGCAGCGCCGCGAAGCGGTCCGCCCAGCCCAGCAGCCCGCCGTCGGGTCCCGGGTCGCCGACGCCCTCGGTGAAGCTGTCACCGAGGGCCGCGTACGACCCGAACCCGTCACGTCCGTATACATCAGTACCGTCAGCCACAGCCGCATCATTCACCCGCAGATGTGACCTACGCGACCGTAGGAAGGGGTTGACGCCGGTGAGAAACGCCACGTGCGGCCGGCGCCGGCCCAGCCCGGCGTCAGCTCAGCTCGTAGACCACCGAGACCGTCAGTTCGTACGTGACCTCGCCCGGCGCGACCGGCGCCGGCGCGGCGGCGTCCATCGGCCTGGCCTGCGGCAGGGCGCCGCCGCTGCCGTGCTCGCTGACCGAGACCAGGCGGCCCAGGGTGCGGCCGCTGAGGTCGGCGTACTGCTGGGCCTTGGCCCGTGCCTCGTCGAAGGCCTCGTCGCGGGCCTCGGCCGCCAGCGCCCGGCGGTCGGCTACGTCGAAGGAGACGCCGTGGATGCGGCCCGCGTCGCCGGTGGCGGCGGTGACCGCGGCGATCACCTCGTCGACGCGGTCCAGCGTGCGGACCTTGATGGTGAAGGTCTGCGCGGCCTGGTAGCCGACGAGTTTGGCGGCGCCCTGGGAGTAGTCGTAGGTCGGGCCCAGGGAGAGGCCCTCGGTCCTGACGTCGCGCTCCTCGACGCCCAGTTCCCGCACCGCCTCCAGCAGCGCGCCGGCGGCGGTGTTCTGCGCGGTCATCGCCTCGGTCGCGGTGGGCCTGACCACCTCGACGCCGGCGCTCAGCAGCGCCAGGTCGGGGGCCTGGGAGGAGGAGCCGCTGCCGGTGAGGCTGACGGTGGCGGGGGCCGGGGCGGTGACGGCGGGGGCCGCCGGGGGGTCGGAGGGAGCGGCGACGGCGGGGGTCGCGAGGAGGGCGGCGCCCAGGGCCGTACCCAGGGCGGTGGTGGCGATTCGTCTCACTGTGGACATGGCCGTATCCCAGCACCCGGGCGCGCCCGCCACGGCATGCCACTCCCGCCGGGTCACCGGATCAGCGGCGGCCGGACACCAGTCCGAGAACGAACTGATGGGCCCCGGCACCTGTGTCGTATCGTCAAGGTGCCCACCGACCCTCGCGAAGGAGCCGCAGATGACGCAGACGACCGAGCCCGAGCTGAGCGGCGTGCGCAACTTCCGCGACGTGGGGGGACTGCCGACCGTCGACGGCCGCGTGGTGCGCACCGGCGTCCTCTACCGCAGCGGGCATCTCGCCCACGCCACGCCCCAGGACGCCGCGTTCCTCGCCTCGCTCGGCCTGCACACCGTCTTCGACTTCCGCAACGCCGCCGACATCCAGCTCGACGGCCCGGACGTGGCGCTGCCGGGTGTGCGCAACGTGAACATCCCGCTCAACGACCCTGCCGACGGGCGGGAGTTCTGGAAGCTGGTGCGCCACGGCGCCCTCGACGAGCTGCGGGCGCTGCTGGGCGAGGGGCAGGCCGCGGCGCGGATGGAGGCGACCTACCGCGAGCTGGTGGCGACCAAGGCGGCCGACCAGTCGCGGGTGGTGCACGACCTCGCCCGGGACGCGGTGCCGGCGCTCATGCACTGCGCGGCGGGCAAGGACCGCGCGGGGCTGACCGTGGCGGTGACACTGCTGGCCGTGGGTGTGGAGCGGGAGGCGATCGAGGCGGACTACCTGGAGTCCAACGCCCAGCACCGCCGCTACCGGATGCACCGCGGGAAGGACGCCCCGGAGGGGATGTCGCCGGAGGTGGTGGAACTGCTCAGCCCGCTCTTCGAGGCGCGGGCCTCGTATCTCGCGGCGGCGTTCGGGCAGATGGAGCAGAGCTGGGGCTCGCTGGAGGGCTATCTCACCGGCGGGCTGGAGCTCACGGCGCAGACGCGCGAGCGACTGCGCGACCGGCTGCTGGTCTGAGTCCCGTACGGACCTATCGGTTGGCCACCGCCTGCTTCACCAGGGTGCGGCCGAAGTCCCAGATGAGGCCGCCGCCTTCGTGGGCGTCGTCCATCACCTGCGTGAAGGCGTCCACGAAGCGGTCGGCGTCGGCCTGGGTGACCACCAGCGGCGGGATCAGCTTGATGACCTCCATGTGGTCGCCGGAGACCTGGGTGAGGATGTGGTGGCGCTGCAGCAGCGGCACCACGACCATCTGCGCGAAGAGCCCCTTGCGGGCCGCCTGGAGCATCGTCCAACGCCCGCGCAGCTTCAGCGATTTCGGGCGGCCGAACTCGATGCCGATCATCAGCCCCCGGCCGCGTACCTCGTGCAGCAGCTCGTAGCGGTCGACCAGGGCGGCCAGCCGGCCGCGCAGGTGGTCGCCGACGTGGCGGGCATTCGCGACGAGTTCCTCGTCCTCCATGACGGCCAGCGTCGCCAGCCCCGCCGCCATCGCCGGCGCGTTGGTGGCGAAGCTCGCCGAGTGCACCAGCACGCGGTCCATGGAGGAGTAGACCTTCTTGAAGATCCACTCCTTGCCGAGGGTCGCGCCGACGGGGACGAAGCCCCCGGAGAGCGCCTTGGCCACGCAGACCAGGTCCGGCTCCACGCCGTCCTCGTGCTGGTAGGCGAAGAAGTCGCCGGTGCGGCCGAGGCCGGTCTGCACCTCGTCCGCGATGAGCAGCGCCTTGTGCCGGTGGAGCAGCTCCTGCGCGGCACGCAGGTAGCCCGGGGGCGCGGCGTGGACGCCCTTGCCCTGGACGGGCTCCACGATCAGCGCCGCCACGTCGCCCTTGCGCAACTCCCGCTCCAGCGCGCCCAGATCGCCCAGCGGCAGCGCGGTGTCGGGCAGCAGCGGGGCGAAGCCGTCGCGGAAGCCGGACTCTCCGTTGACGGAGAGGGAGCCGGTGGTCAGCCCGTGGAAGGCGTGGTCGCAGTACAGGACGCGGGGGCGGCCGGTCGCATAGCGGGCGAACTTCAGCGCGGTCTCCACCGCCTCCGTGCCGCTGTTGCTGAAGAAGACCCGCTCCAGGTGCGGGGTGTAGGACAGCAGCCGCTCGGCGAGCAGTCCGGGCAGGGGCTGGCAGTCGAAGCGGGTGAGGTCCGCCAGCTGCGCGTCGAGTACGTCGTGCAGCGCCCGGCGGACGACGGGGTGGTTGCGGCCGACGCCCATCACCCCGAAACCGGCGAGCATGTCGAGGTAGTCGCTGCCCTCCTCGTCCCAGAAGTGCGCGCCCTCGGCGCGGACGTAGGTGCGGTCGAAGCCGATGGTGTGCAGCATCCGCGGCAGCTGGTGGTTGAGGTGGCGGCTGTGCAGCCCGTAGCGCTCGCCGCCGCGCTCCGCCAGCAGCTTCCCGAGGTCGAACGTCATCCCGTGACTTCCCTGTTCTCCGTACGCGGCCTGTTCTCCGTACGCGACGCCGGCCCTCCCGGCGCCGGGGCGGCCTTCACCAGCGTCCCGCCGACCGCGCCCGCGATCTCCGCCGGTGTCAGCCCCAGCTCGGCGAGTATCTCCCCGCGCTGGGCGTGCGCCAGGAACCGCGCGGGCAGTCCGTAGGTGCGCACCGGCATGTCCACCGCGGCGTCGCGCAGCGCCCGCTCGACGGCCGAACCCACGCCCCCGGCGCGGGAGTTGTCCTCGACGACCGCCAGCAGCCGGTGGCGGGCGGCGAGCGGGGCCAGCGCCTCGTCGACGGGCTTGACCCAGCGCGGGTCGACGACGGTGCAGCCGATGCCGCGCTCGGCGAGCAGCCGGGCCGCCGCCACGCAGGTCTCCGCCATCGCTCCGACGGCGACCAGCAGGACGTCCTGGCCCTCGCCCCGGTGCAGTACGTCCATCCCGCCGACGCGCTCCAGCGCCGGCACCGGCTCCCCCACCGAGCCCTTGGAGAAGCGCACCACGGTGGGGGCGTCGTCGACCTCGACGGCCTCGCGCAGCTGGGCGCGCAGCTGCTCGGCGTCGCGCGGGGCGGCAATCCGCAGCCCCGGCACGACCTGGAGGATCGACATGTCCCACATGCCGTGGTGCGAGGCCCCGTCGGGGCCGGTGACCCCGGCGCGGTCCAGGACGAACGTCACACCGCACCGGTGCAGGGCGACGTCCATCAGGACCTGGTCGAAGGCGCGGTTGAGGAAGGTGGCGTAGACGGCGACGACCGGGTGCAGGCCGCCGGTGGCCAGGCCCGCGGCCGAGACCGCGGCGTGCTGCTCGGCGATGCCCACGTCCCAGACGCGCTCGGGGTAGGCGTCGGCGAACCTCTTCAGCCCGACCGGCTGCAGCATGGCGGCCGTCACGGCGACCAGGTCCGCGCGCTCGGCGCCCAGCGCGAGCATCTCCTCGCCGAAGACGTCGGTCCACGAGGGCTGCCCCTTGGGGCCGGCGGGCTCGCAGGTCAGCGGGTCCATCTTGGCGACCGTGTGGAAGCGGTCCGCCTCGTCCTCCAGCGCCGGCCGGTAGCCGCGCCCCTTCTCCGTCAGGCAGTGCACCAGCACCGGCCCGTGGAAGCCGGCCGCGCGGCGCAGCGCCGACTCCACCGCAGCCTCGTCGTGGCCGTCGACGGGGCCGAGGTACTTCAGCCCCAGGTCCTCGAAGAGCCCCTGGGGGGCGAAGGCATCCTTGAAGCCCTTCTTGGCGCCGTGCAGCGACTCGTAGAGCGGCCTGCCGACGACGGGCACGTCCTGGACGACCCGCTTGCCCCAGGCGAGGAACCTCTCGTACCCGTCGGTGGTGCGCAGGGTGGCGAGGTGGTCGGCCAGGCCGCCAATGGTGGGGGCGTAGGAGCGCTCGTTGTCGTTGACGACGATGATCAGCGGGCGGTCCTTGGCGGCGGCGATGTTGTTGAGCGCCTCCCAGGCCATGCCGCCGGTGAGGGCGCCGTCGCCGATGACGGCGACGACGTGCCCCTCGGCGCCGCGGACCTGCACCGCCTTGGCCAGGCCGTCGGCCCAGCCCAGCACCGTGGAGGCGTGGCTGTTCTCGATGACGTCGTGCTCGGACTCCTCCCGCGAGGGGTAGCCGGACAGGCCGCCTTTGCCGCGCAGCTTGGAGAAGTCCTGCCGCCCGGTGAGGAGTTTGTGCACATAGGACTGGTGGCCGGTGTCCCACAGGATGCGGTCCACCGGCGAGTCGAAGACCCGGTGCAGGGCGATGGTCAGCTCGACCACGCCCAGGTTGGGCCCCAGGTGTCCGCCGGTCCGGGCGACCGCGTGGATGAGGAACTGGCGGATCTCCCGGGCCAGTTCGTCCAGGCGTTCCGCCGGCAGCTCCTTCAGGTCGCGCGGTGAGCGGATGTCCTCCAGCAGGGTCATCTGCGCCTCCCCCTCCGTCTGTCTCCCTCGGCTCTCTTGGCGGGCCTGCCCCGTCGCAGGCCCCGGACGGCTCGTGCCCCGGACCTCAGCCGCGGGGGCCGAAGGTCTCGCGGGCGGCGCGCAGCGACTCCTTCAGCGATCCCATCGTCGCCAGTACGGCGGTGGGCTCGTAGCCGCAGTGCGCCATGCAGTTGGCGCAGCGCGGGTCCTTGCCGCGGCCGTACTTCTCCCAGTCGGTGTCCTCCACCAGCTCCCGGTACGTGGTGACGTACCCGTCGCTCATCAGGTAGCAGGGGCGCTGCCAGCCGAAGAGGGAGTAGCTGGGGATCGCCCAGGCGGTGCAGGGGAAGTCGACCTTGCCCTCCAGGAAGTCCAGGAAGAGCGGGGACTGGTTGAGCCGCCACTTGCGGCGCCGGCCGTCGGCGAAGGCCTTCTTGAACAGCTCGCGGGTCTGCTGCACGCCCAGGAAGTGCTCCTGGTCGGGCGCCTTCTCGTAGGCGTAGGCGGGCGAGAGCATCATCTCGTCCACCTCCAGGTCGTCGTTGAGGTAGTTGAGGACCTCGATGATGGTCTGCGGGGTGTCGGTGTTGAAGAAGGTGGAGTTGGTCGTCACCCGGAAGCCGCGGCGCTTGGCCTCCTTGATGGCCTCCACCGCCTCGTCGAAGGTGCCCTCCTTGGCCACCGAGGCGTCGTGGCGCTCGCGCAGCCCGTCGATGTGGACGGCCCAGGCGAAGTACGGGGAGGGGGTGAACTTGTCCATCTTCTTGCGCATCAGCAGGGCGTTGGTGCACAGGAAGACGAACTTCTTCTTCTCGACCAGCTGCCGGACGATCTCGTCGATCTTGGGGTGCATCAGCGGCTCGCCGCCGGCGATGGAGACCATCGGGGCGCCCGCCTCCAGGACCGCGCCGACGGCCTGCGCCACCGGCATGCGCTGCTTGAGGACGCCGGCCGGGTGCTGGATCTTGCCGCAGCCCTCGCAGGCGAGGTTGCAGGCGAAGAGCGGCTCCAATTCGACGAGCAGCGGGAACTTGTCCCGCCTGCGGATGGTCTTCTGCTGGAAGAGATAGCTTGCGACCTTGATGGTCTGGCGGAGCGGCATGGCCATCTGGCTCACCTCCGGGGGAGCGACGTACTGTGCCATTGGAAGAACGCGGGCAGGACCGAGCTGAGCACGCGGTAGGCCCGCAGGCCGCCGCGCAGGGTGCCGATTCGTATGAGTTCGTGTCCGGGGGCGTCCACGACGACCCGGACCGCGGCGACGGGCCGTGGTCCGGCCCGCAGTGCCTCGCTGAGGACGGCCGCGGACTCCATGTCCACGGCGTGGGCGCCCCCTTCGCGCAGCGCACGGCGCTCAGGCGGCCGTACGACGTGGTCGGAGCCGGCCAGGGTGCCCCGGTGGACGGTGTGGCCGAGCCGGCCGATGGCTTCGGCCAGCAGGTCGGGGGCGTGGCAGTCGATGCGCTCGCCGTCCAGTTGTGCGGTGGTAGCCACTAGGACGTCCCCCGGGCGCATCCCGGTTTCAAGTCCCGCGCAGAATCCGGTGGCCAGCACCGGGGCCGTACGCAGGCCGGTGTCGCGCAGCCGCTGCGCCACCGCGCGCCGGGCGGCCGCCGGGCCCATCCCGGTACGCAGCAGCGCGACGTCCGCGGCGGGGCCGCGCCGCAGGCCGCCGCGCAGCGCCCGGCGCTCGATGCCGAGCGCGCAGGCGAGCAGCAGCGGGGCCTCCTGCGGGGCGGGGGCGCTCATCAGCTCCTCCGGCGGCGTTCCAGCGCGTCCGCCCCGCCGTGCAGGTAGCGCCCGAGGGCGGTGAGGGGGAAGACGTGCCGGTAGAGGTGGTAGTTGATGGTGAAGTCCCAGGGGAAGCCGGTGCCGGTGAACTCCGGTTCGTCCCAGGTGCCGTCGGGGCGCTGGGTGGCGGCCAGCCAGGCGATGCCCCGCTCGACCGCCCGGCCCGCGCACTCCCCGGCCGCGAGGAGGGCCAGCAGCGCCCAGGCGGTCTGGGAGGCGGTGGAGGTGCCCTTGCCGATCCAGCCGGGGTCGCGGTAGGAGCGCAGGTCCTCGCCCCAGCCGCCGTCCTCGTTCTGCACGCTCTCCAGCCAGGTCACGGCGCGCTGGATCGCGGGGTGGGCGGGGGGCAGTCCGGCCGCGACGAGGGCGGGGACGGCCGAGCCGGTGCCGTAGACGTAGTTGACGCCCCAGCGGCCGAACCAGGCGCCGCCCGGCTCCTGTTCGGCCAGCAGCCAGTCGGTGCCGCGCCGGGCGTGCGGGTCCTGGGCGAGGCCCTCGTAGGAGAGCATCTCGACCGCGTGGGCCGTGACGTCGGCGGAGGGCGGGTCGATGACCTCGCCGAAGTCGCAGAAGGGGAGCTTGTTGGGCAGGGCCGAGGTGTTGTCGGCGTCGAAGGCGCCCCAGGCGCCGTTCTTCGACTGCATGCCGACCGTCCAGCGCACGGCCCGCTCCACCGCCTCCTCGACCCGGGCGGGGTCGGGGTGGGCGACGCGGCGCAGGGCGAGGACGACCTCGGCGGTGTCGTCGATGTCGGGATAGTTGTCGTTGTGGAACTCGAACGCCCAGCCGCCGGGGGCCAGTTCGGGCTTGCGGACGGACCAGTCGCCGCCGGTGAGGACCTGCTCGGCGAGCAGCCAGTCGGCGGCCTTCACCAGCCGGGGGTCGTCGGCGGGCACACCGGCGTCCGCCAGGGCGATCACCGACAGGCAGGTGTCCCAGACGGGCGACTGGCACGCCTCGATCATCCGGGTCTCCTCGTCGGGCCAGACGGCGAAGTCGTCCAGCGCCTTGAGGCCGGCCTTTATCACCGGGTGGTCCAGCCCGTAGCCCGTCAGGTGCAGGGCGATGACGGAGTAGACGGCCGGCGGCTGGATGCCGCCCCAGCAGCCGTCCTGCTCCTGGCGCTGGACGATCCACTCCCCGGCGCGCCGCATGGCGGCCCTGCGCAGCGGCCGGGGCGCCACCCGGTGGTAGGCGTGCAGGGCGCGGTCCAGCCGCTGGAAGACGCCGTCCCAGCTGGCCAGGCGGGCGCGCGGGCGCGGCGGGTTGGGGACGGCCGGGTCGGTGTGCAGCTCGTCCAGGTCGAAGGCGGCGGGGCGCACGGGGCGCAGGGCCGAGACGATGGTGAGGGGCACGATGGTCTGGCGCGCCCAGCAGCCGAAGTCGTAGATGTTGAGCGGGAACCAGGACGGGAAGTAGACCAGCTCCGGCGGGAGTTCGGGCAGGTCCTCCCACCTCCACCAGCCGAAGAGCGCCAGCCAGATCCGGGTGAAGACCCGGCTGGCGGCGATGCCGCCGCGCTCGCGCACCCAGGCGGCGGCCGCCGCCATGTGCGGGGCCTGGGGATCGTCGCCGGCCAGGCGCAGCGCCACGTACGCCTCGACGGTGGCGGACAGCTCGCCGGGGCCGCCGTGGAAGGTGTTCCAGGTGCCGTCCGCCTGCTGCTGGGAGCGGATCCAGCGGGCGGCGGCCTGCGTGGTGCGGGCGTCGCGGATGCCGAGGAACTCGCGCAGCAGCAGGTCCTCGGCGTCCATGGTGACGTTGGTCTCCAGGTCGCCCTTCCACCAGCCCTGCGGGTCCTGGCGGGCCAGGAGGTGGGCGGTGGCGCGCTCCAGGCAGGCCGCGGCGGCGGCCCGGCCGTCCGCGGGCCCGGCCGCGGACGGCTGCGTGGTGGTGCTCGGAAGTACGGGGTGTGCGGATCCGGCTGTGTCGCCGGTGGTGGCGGTCAATGGAAGCACCCCTTCCTCGGAGGGTCCCCCCTCCTCGATTCGGTCTGTCAGCGTCTGCGCTCGACCACGAAGTCGGCCAGCTCCGTCAGCTGGGCCCGGACGGACTCCGGCATCGCCCTCCCCTCCGGGCCGTCCAGCGCGGCCAGGGCGGTGGCGTACTGGCGGCGGGCCTCCCGCGCGGTCCACTCCCGGCCGCCGGCCTCCTCGATCAGCGCCGCGCGGGTGGCGA
Organism: Streptomyces polyrhachis; assembly: GCF_042663125.1. Lineage (NCBI taxonomy): Bacteria > Bacillati > Actinomycetota > Actinomycetes > Kitasatosporales > Streptomycetaceae > Streptomyces > Streptomyces polyrhachis. Next base: position 112,424 of record NZ_JBHSZO010000005.1, read on the forward strand.
ACTCCCGCTCGCTGAAGTCCTCGTGGGCGCCGGGGTGCTCGCCGTCGCCGTCCTTGGCGTCGGCGGCGAGCATCGCGGCGAGCTTCTCGGAGGCGGGGCCGCCCGCGGCGAGCGCCGCGCACACCGGCAGCGACTTCTTGCGCTGGCGCAGGTCGCTCCAGGTCTGCTTGCCGGTCTCCGCGGGCTCCCCCCAGATGCCGAGCAGGTCGTCGACCGCCTGGAAGGCGAGCCCCAGGTGGTAGCCGTACGTCTCCAGCGCGTCGGCCGTGGCGTCGTCCGCGCCGCCCAGGACGGCGCCGATGGAGCAGGCGCAGGCGAGCAGGGCGCCCGTCTTGTTGCCCTCCATCTCCAGGCACTCCTCGACGGTGACCCGCTCGCGGCCCTCGAAGGACATGTCCTGCGCCTGACCGTCGATCAGCTTGCGGGTGGCGACGGTCAACCGCCGCGTGGCGCGGCCCGCGTCCGCGGTGCCCAGCTCCAGCAGCACCTCGTTGGCCAGGGCGAAGAGCGCGTCACCGACCAGGATGGCCTGGGCGGGCCCGTGCACCTTCCACACCGTGTCGCGGTGGCGGCGCTGCTCGTCGCCGTCCATCAGGTCGTCGTGCAGCAGCGAGAAGTTGTGCACCAGCTCCACCGCCACCGCGCCCGGCACCCCGGCCTGCGGCGGCGCGCCGGCCGCCTCGGCGGAGATGAGCGCCAGCGCGGGGCGTACCGCCTTGCCGCCGTCGCTCCGCGCGGGGCGGCCCTGGGCGTCGATCCAGCCGAAGTGGTAGGCGGCGACGGTGTCCATGGGGGGCGCCAGCCGGTCGACGACGGCCCGCAGCAGCGGCGTCGAGAGGTCGCGCCCGCGCTCGAGCAGGGCCTCCGTACCCGCCAGGTGATTCGTCTGGGTCACGACCACGCTTTCTCCTTGCTCCTGGATCACTCATACCGCCTTGGTCGCTGTCGTCGCCGCCGGCGGTCCGCTCCGCGCCCGGGGCCGCTGCCGGGTCAGCGCCTGCGTCTGGGGGCTCGGCCTGCGACCGAGATCGCCAAGGATGCCATGCGCCGCCGACAGGCCGCTGAGCACCGCGCTCTCCATCGTGGCGGGCCAGCCCGTGTCGGTCCACGCTCCCGCCAGGGCCAGTCCGCGCAGCCGGGTGCGCGCGGGCGGGCGCAGGGGGGCGGTGCCGGGGGCGGGCGCGAAGGTCGCGGTGCGCTCGCGGGTGACGAAGAAGTCCCGTACGACCGCCTCGCGGGCACGGGGCAGCAGCCGCTCCAGCTCGGGGAGGTAGCGGGCGCGCAGCTCCGCCACGGGGCGGTCGATGTCGTCGTGGGCCGCGGACTGGGAGAGCGCCAGGTACTGGCCGCCGCCGCGCAGGCCGGAGGTCCCGGTGCGGTCGAAGACCCACTGCACGGGGCTGCCGAGCGCCGCGAAGAAGGGGCGGCGCAGCAGGGTACGGTCGTAGACCACGTGGATGTTGAGGATCGGCGCGGTGCCGAGGTCCAGCAGCCGTGCGGGCTCCTGGACGGCCCCGTCCGGCAGCAGGTCGTGCGCCTCGCGCTGGGGGACGGCCAGGACCACGGCGTCGGCGCTCAGCGGCTCGCCGGTGTGCGGGCCGGCGGCGGCCTCGACCTGCCAGCGGCCGTCGTCGGCGCGCCGCAGCGCCTTGACGCGGGTGCGCAGCACGGTGCGTACCCCCGCCCGGTCCAGCTCGCGGCGGGCGCGGGTGTCGTGGAGTTCGCCCAGGGGGACGCGGGCGATGCCGATGTCGGCGGCGCCGGGGTCGGAGAGCAGGCCAGTCTTGAAGACCATGGCGGCCAGGGCGAGGGAGGAGTCGCGGGCGGTGGCGTTGAGCGTGGCGACGCCCACCAGGTCCCACAGGGCCTCGACGCTGCGCGGCGACTGCCCGTGCCGGGCCAGCCAGCTGCCGAAGTCCTCGCCGTCCAGGGCCGGATCGGCGAGGTCGAGGGCCTTGAGGGCGAACGCCGCCCGGCCCACCGAGAGCCGCTCCCTGACCGTCAGGTGCGGGTAGCGGCCCAGGCTGGGGCCCAGGTGCAGGGGGACGGGCAGGGCGGCGCGGCGCAGCCGCCCCAGGCGCCCGCTTTCGGCGTCCAGCACGGGGACGTCGAGGCGGCGCTGCAGCGGGGCGAGCGCCGAGGCGCCCAGGCGCTCCAGGAGCCAGCGGTAGGCGGTGCAGCAACGCAGGTACACGTGCTGGCCGTTGTCGACGGTGAGCGGGCCGGCGGCGGACTGCCGCTCGAAGGAGAACGCCAGGCCGCCCAGCCGGGGCCGGCCCTCCAGGAGGGTCACGGCCATCCCGGCGTCGGCGAGGGCGAGGGCGGCGGTGGTGCCCGCGAGGCCGCCGCCGATCACCACGGCGGAGGGCGGGCGCGACGGTGCGGCGGCTGTCATCCGTGCTCCCCCCCGCTCCCTGCTCCCCCGGTGGCCGGGCCTCTTCCCGATGGACGCGCCCTGCGGTGCACACCCGGGCACAAGGACGCGGCCGTGCGGCGTGGGGTTGCCCGGCGCCGCACCTCCATCCATGGCCCGCCGCGCCGCCGCGCAATCCTCGCTCTGGCACAGGTCCCGGCCATCAGCGCCGCCCCCGTACGCTCTGCCGGGCGTCCAGGCCGGTCAGGCCGCGCACCGCTACGTACGCCTTCTCGCGGCCCGGCAGCGAGACCCGGCCGCGCAGGACCGCCTCCGGGTCGGCGGAGATGCGGTCGAGGAGGCGGTGGTAGATGCCGGCCATCGCGGCGACGCAGGCGCCGCTGCGGCGGTCCAGCATCGGCAGCAGCCGGAAGCCCTCGGTGAACAGCGCCCGCGCCCGGCGCACCTCGAAGTGCACCAGTCCGGCGAAGTCGGATCCGGGCAGCTCCGTGAGGGGCACGGGGCCGGCGAAGCCCGCCGAGCAGCCGAACTTGGCGAGGTCCTCGGCCGGCAGGTAGGTGCGGCCGTTGGCGGCGTCCTCGCGTACGTCGCGCAGGATGTTGGTGAGCTGCAGGGCGAGGCCGAGGGTGTCGGCGTACTCGGGGGCGCGCCCGGCGTCGCGCGCGCCGGGGACCGTACCGAACACGCCCAGGGAGAGGCGGCCGATGGCGCCGGCCACGCAGCGGCAGTAGACCGCCAGGTCCTCCCAGGTCTCGTACTCCTCGCCGCGGACGTCCGCCAGCACTCCGTCGATCAGCTCGTCGAGGCCGCCGAGCGGGATGGGGAAGGCGCGGGCGGCGTGGGCGAGGGCGACGGCCACCGGGTCGGTGTCGTCCTCGGGGACCTCGTCGGCGCGCACCCGGTCCAGCAGGGCGCGGGTGTGCTCCAGGCGCTCGTACTTCACCGCGGTGTCCAGGGCGCCGTCGCCGATGTCGTCCACCCGCCGCGAGAAGGCGTAGAGGGCGGACATCGCCCGGCGCTTGTCGGCGGGCAGCAGCCGGATCCCGTACGCGAAGTTGCGGGCCTGCAGTCCGGTGACGGCCTCGCAGTAGCTGTACGCGGCCAGCACGGTGGAGCTGACGGGTGCCACCTCGCTCACCTCTCTCTTCGCAGCGCGACGCCCACCTCGCGCAGCAGCGCGGGCTTGGTGGGCCGGGGGGGACCGGGCAGGGTGTCGTGGCCGGCCGCCTCGATCGCCGAGCAGGCGGCGCGCCCGCCGGCCAGGAAGCCGGCCAGGAGCAGCCGCAGCCGGCCGTGCACGCTGCCCACCAGGGGGGCGCCGCGGTCGAGCAGCTCGCGGGCGCGGGCGACCTGGAAGGCGGTCAGCGCGCGGACGGCCGCGTCTGCGGTGGGGCGGGCGAGGTCGTCCTCGGTGACGTCGAAGCGCTTGAGGTCCTCGGCCGGCAGGTAGATCCGGTCGCGGGCCAGGTCCTCGGCGACGTCCTGGAGGTGCTCGACGAGCTGCAGTCCGCTGCAGATCGCGTCCGACCAGGCCAGGCGCTGCCCGGTGGCCAGGCCGGCGAGCTGCAGGACGAGGCGGCCGACCGGGTTGGCGGACAGCTCGCAGTAGTCGAGCAGCTGGTCGTAGGTGGCGTAGCGGCGCACCAGCTGGTCCTGGCGGTTGGCCTCGATCAGGCCGAGGAAGGGCTCGGGGGCCAGCTCGCGGCGGCGGACGGTCGGCTGCAGGGCGCGCAGCAGGGGGTGGCGGGGCGTGTCCTCGTAGACGCGGTGCAGGTCGTCCTCCAGGGCCCGCAGCAGGACGAGGCGGTCCTCGGCGGCCCGGGGGTCCACGCCCAGCGCGCGGGCGTCGGCACCGCCGGGGGCGAGGTCGCCGTCGCCGATGTCGTCGACGAGGCGGGCGTAGCCGTAGACGGCCATCAGATCGCCGCGCCAGGCTTTCGGCAGGAAGAACGGGGCGACGGGGAAGTTCTCGTCTCGGGCCTTGCCGAGCACGGCGCGCGAGGTGTCCCGGTCGTCCGGTCGACGGCTGCTGTCGCGCTGGTGTCCCCCCATGCTCCGGGAGACGGGATCCGGCCTCCCGCGGTTGCCGGGAGTCACCGGAGACCACCCGGGGCCGCCGTCCGCACCGTGGCGGCGAGGGCGGGTGGGTACCAGGACATCACCGTGGCCACTGCCGTCACGCCTCCCGTTCTACACCGACGACACATATAACCTCATTTTGGACACGCCGCTCGGGCGTGCCCCACCCCTCCGTGCCGAAAGCCCCCCAATGGCCCGAACCGCCCGTCAAAGGGCGAATCGGCACCGCACCAGCCTACGCCGTACAGGAGACGCGGACGCCTGCGGGCGCCCTCCCCCGGCACAACACCCGACGATTCCCGAAACTTCCGGGCGGCGCAGGGACTTCACCGGAATGTGATCGCACGCTACGTGGCAGCGGAGGGCCGGACCGCCCCGCCGACGCGACGAGTCCCCGCCTCCGGGAGGCGGGGACTCGTTACGGCAGCGGGGCGCGGCGGCGGGACTACTTGCCCGTCTCCTTCTCGTAGGCCCGCATCACTTCCTCGGTCGGCCCGTCCATCACCAGCTCGCCCTTCTCCAGCCACAGCACCCGGTCGCAGGTGTCCCTGATCGACTTGTTGTTGTGGCTGACCAGGAAGACCGTGCCGGCCTCCTTGCGCAGCTCGCGGATCCGGGCCTCGGAGCGCTTCTGGAACTTCTTGTCGCCGGTGGCCAGCGCCTCGTCGATCATCAGGACGTCGTGGTCCTTCGCCGCCGCGATCGAGAAGCGCAGCCGGGCCGCCATGCCGGAGGAGTACGTGCGCATCGGCAGCGTGATGAAGTCGCCCTTCTCGTTGATGCCGGAGAAGTCGACGATGCCCTGGAAGCGCTGGCGGACCTGCTCCTTGGACATCCCCATGGCGAGGCCGCCGAGGATGACGTTGCGCTCGCCGGTGAGGTCGTTCATCATCGCCGCGTTGACGCCCAGCAGCGAGGGCTGGCCGTCGGTGTAGACCCGGCCGCGCTCGGCGGGCAGCAGGCCGGCGACGGCCTTGAGCAGGGTGGACTTGCCCGAGCCGTTGGTGCCGATGAGGCCGATGGCCTCGCCGCGGTAGGCGGTGAAGCTCACCCCGCGCACGGCGTGCACCTCGCGGATGCGGCCGGGGGCGGGCTGGCGGCGCACGATGCGGTTCAGCGCGGCGGTGGCGGAGCCGCGGCCGCCGCCGGCGTTGACGCGGTAGACGACGTGCAGCTCGTCGCAGATGACGGTCGGCCGGCGGTCGCCGCCCACGGGACGCGTTTCGGTCAGGATGTGCTCAGCCACGGCCATACCGCTCCTCGGCCTTCCAGAAGTAGACGAACCCGGCTCCGAAGAACAGCACCGCCCAGCCGAGGGCGAGCGCCCAGATGTGCGGCGCGATGTTGGCGTACGAGTAGTCGTGGATGAACGCGTAGCGCATCAGGTCCATGTACACGGCGATCGGGTTGGACTCCATCACGTCCGCGACCCAGACGGGGAATCCGGCCTTCTCGTCGTTGGTGAGCATGTACCGCAGCGGGAACATCACGCCGGAGGCGTACATCAGCGTCCGCAGGACGAACGGCAGGAGCTGGGCCAGGTCCGGCGTCTTCGAGCCCATGCGGGCCAAGACCATGGCCAGCCCCATGTTGAACATGCACTGCAGCAGGAGCGCCGGCAGCGCGAGCAGCCATCGCCACGAGGGGTACTGGCCGAAGGCGATCAGCACCACGACCATGACGATCATCGAGTACAGCAGCTGCTGCAGCTGCTGCAGGGCGAAGGAGATCGGCAGGGCGGCGCGGGGGAAGTGCAGGGCGCGCACCAGCCCCAGGTTGCCCGAGATCGCCCGCACTCCGGACATCACGGACTGCTGGGTGAAGGTGAAGATGAAGACACCGATGATCAGGAACGGCACGTAGTTGTGCTGGCCGCCGGGAATCCCCTCCTTGGCGCCCAGGATCACGCCGAAGATCACCCAGTACACCGCCGCGTTCAGCAGCGGCGTGGCCACCTGCCACAGCTGGCCCAGCTTCGCCTGGCTGTACTGCGCCGTGAGCTTGGCCTGCGAGAACGCCATGATGAAGTGGCGCCTGTCCCACAGCTGCCGCACGTACTCCGACAGGGAGGGTCGCGCGCCGCTGACCGACAGTCCGTACCGGGCCGCCAGCTGGTCTGGCCGCAGCGCGTCGTCGGGGTGGCTGCCGGGCGGGGCGCCCATTGCCGTATCGCTCACAGTCGTAGAACTTCCGTCCGAGGTGTTAACGCAAGCTTGTCAGATGACCGGCGGGCGTCCCAGCCGGGTCAGCCGCCATACCGTACGCCACTTCATGGGACGCCGTGGACCGCAGGGTGTCCGCCAGCCCTCCCTGAATCCGCCCAGCCACGCCCTGAGCGCGGGCAGTGACGGCCGGCGGACCAGGGTGAGCAGGAGCCAGACCCCCAGATAGACCGGGATCAGCGGCGCGGGCAGGTTGCGCCGGGCCAGCCAGACGCGGTTGCGGGCGACGTTGCGGTGGTAGGTGGCGTGCCGGCTCGGGGGCATCGTCGGGTGGTTCAGGACCATGTCCGAGCGGTAGTCGATGGACCAGCCGGCGTCCAGTGCCCGCCAGGCCAGGTCGGTCTCCTCGTGGGCGTAGAAGAAGTCCTCGGGGAGCGCACCGACCTCCTGGAAGACCTTGGTACGGACCGCGTTGGCGCCGCCCAGGAAGGTCGTCACCCGCGAGGAGCGCATCGGGTCGGAGGCGCGCAGCCGGGGCACGTGGCGGCGCTGGGTGGCGCCGGTCTCCGGGTCCGCGATGCGGAAGCTGACGATGCCCAGGCCCGGGTCGCCCGCGAAGGCCTCCCGGACGAGGCGGCCGGTGTCCTGCCGGGGCAGCAGGCCGTCGTCGTCCAGGAAGAGGAGCACGTCCACGTCCCGGCCGCCGGGGCCGAACTGCAGGATGCCGACGTTGCGTCCGCCCGGGATGCCCAGGTTCTCGGGCAGCTCGACGGTGCGTACCTCGCCGGGCAGCTCGGGGAGCTCCGGCAGCGGGGCGCCGTTGCCGACGACCGCGACGTCGATCGGCGGCCCCTCCTGCTTGGCGACCGACTCCAGCAGCGCGCGGAACTCGGCGGGGCGGTTGCCCATGGTGATCACGACCGCGCCCACCTTCAGCGGGGCGGCCTCGCCGGCCGTCTCGTCGGCTGTGCCGTTCGTCATGCCGCTCACCGCAATCTGCTGGAGACCAGGATGCTGACCAGGTGCAGACCGGTCTGCAGCACCGCGACGCCCGCCATCACGGCGACCCCGAAGCGGGTGAAGTACAGGTCGCCGCGCATCGCGTCCGCCACCGCCAGCAGCAGGATGACGAGGGACGCCTCGACGCCCAGGATCAGCCGGTGGAACTTCAGCGCCGCGGCGGCCCTGCGGGCCAGCGCCATGCCGGAGCCGCGCGGCTCGGCGGCCGACTCCTGCACCGGGGGCATCCCGTTCTGGTGGCGGGCGACGCCGACCAGGTCCGTCTCGGCCTTGATCATGATGGCGCCGAGCGCGGCGAGCGTACCGAGGAAGGCCCAGAGCCAGTCGATGCGGCCCTCGCCCCACACGTCGGCGGCGCGCAGGCCGAGGCCGGCCAGCACCGCGGCGTCGCAGAAGTAGGCGCCGACCCGGTCGAGGTAGACCCCGGTCAGCGAGTACTGCTTGCGCCAGCGGGCCAGCTCGCCGTCGACGCAGTCCAGCAGCAGGTAGAGCTGCACCATCAGTACGCCGAGCAGCGCGCCGGGGATCCCCGGGACGAGCAGGGCCGGCAGGGCGAGGCAGCCCGCGATCGTCATCAGGTAGGTCAGCTGGTTGGGCGTGACCTTCGTGTTCACCAGATGGCGGTCGATGCGCAGGGAGAGCTCGCGCATGTAGAGCCGCCCCGCCCAGTGCTCGCCGCTGCGCCGGTCCTTGACGCCGGGCGGGTGCACGACCGGGCGCAGCTCAGCTACGGATGGCTTTTGCATAGTCGGAGTAGACGTCCCTGATCTGGTCGGCGGACAGGTCGAGGTGCTCGAGGATGGTGTAGCGGCCGGGGCGGGTCTGCGGGGCGAAGAGCACCGCGTCCACCAGGTCCTGCTCGCTGAAGCCCATCTCGGAGGCGAGCACGGGCAGCCCGTGCCGGCTCAGCGTCCGGGCCATCTCGCCGGCCGTCTCGTGGTCGCCGCGCAGGTAGGTGGCGAAGGCGCCGCCGAAGCCGCACTGCTCGCCGTGGAGCGCGTTGCGCTTGGGGAAGAGCAGGTCGAAGGCGTGGCTGATCTCGTGGCAGGCGCCGGAGGCCGGGCGCGAGTCGCCGGCCACGGACATCGACATCCCGCACATCACCAGCGCCTCGGCCAAGGCGGTGAGGAAGTCGTCGTCGCCGATGCCGCCGGGGTGGCGCAGTACGGCCTGGCCGGCCTGGCGGGCCATGGCGGCGGCGAGGCCGTCCACCGCCTCGCCGTTGACCTGCTTGGACAGCTCCCAGTCGGCGACGCAGCTGATCTTGCACGTCACGTCGCCGATCCCGGCCCGTACGAAGCGGGCCGGTGCGTCGCGGATCACGTCGAGGTCGATGATCACGCCGATCGGGCTGGGCACGCCGTACGAGCCGCGGCCCGCGTCGTTGTCCAGCGTGGCCACCGGGGAGCATAGGCCGTCGTGGGCGAGGTTGGTCGCCACCGCCACGAGCGGCAGGCCGACGCGGGCGGCGGCGTACTTCGCGCAGTCGACGACCTTGCCGCCGCCCAGCGAGACGACCGCGTCGTAGCGGCCGCCCCGCTTTATCGAGTCGGCCAGCTTGACGGCGCCGTCGATGGTGCCGTCGGCGTCGTCGAACCAGTCGGCGTCGGGGAAGGCGGGCGCGAAGCGCTCGCGCAGCGTCTTCCCCGAGCCGCCGCTGATGGCGAAGGCGAGCTTGCCCGTGGGGGCGATGCGCTGGTCGGTGAGGATGGCGGCCAGATCGTCCAGCGCGCCGGCCCGGATGTCGACGACGACCGGGCTCGGCATCAGCCGGGTCAGTACTGGCACGCGATCTCCCGGCCCTTGGCGAGGTCGTCGTGGTTGTCGATCTCGACCCACGTCACGTCGCCGATGGGGGCCACGTCGACCTGGAAGCCGCGGTTGACCAGCTCCTGGTAGCCGTCCTCGTAGTACAGGTCGGGGTCGCGCTCGAAGGTGGTCTTCAGCGCGTCCGCCAGCTCCTCGGCGGCCTCGCCCTCGATGAGCGTCACGCCGATGTACTCGCCGGTCGCCTCGGCCGGGTCCATCAGCTTGGTGATCTTCTGGACGCCCTTGCCGGGCTCCACGACGACCTTCATCTCCTCGTCGGCGAGCTGCTTGACCGTGTCGAGGGCGAGGATGATCTTCTTGCCCTCGCCGCGGGCGGCGAGCAGCGTCCGCTCCACGGAGACCGGGTGCACGGTGTCGCCGTTGGCGAGGATCACCGTGTGCTTGATCGCGTCACGGCCGCACCACAGGGAGTAGGCGTTGTTCCACTCCTCGGCCTTGTCGTTGTCGATCAGGGTGAGCTTCAGGCCGTACGTGGCTTCCAGGGCGGCCTTGCGCTCGTACACGGCCTCCTTCTTGTATCCGACGATGATCGCGACCTCGGTGAGGCCGATCTCGGCGAAGTTGCCGAGGGTCAGGTCGAGGATGGTCGTGTCACCGTCCACGGGCACGAGCGCCTTGGGGAGGGTGTCGGTGTAGGGACGCAGACGCCGTCCGGCGCCGGCGGCCAGCACGAGGCCGATCATGCGGGTTCTCCTGATTCTTCGTGTACTGCGGGTGCTCCTGAGGAGACCCAGAAACGGATGCTCTCGATGAGCACCAGCACTGCCACGGCCACCGCGATGGCCGTGAGCGCGATCGTGAAGCCCGTGGGGCTCAGCAGGGCCGCCGCCGCGGCGACCGCGAGCGTCCGCCCCTCGTGTCCGCCGGCCGCCCGCACCAGCCAGTGCGGCGGAGCGCCGGCGCCGCCCCGTATGCGGTACTCGGTGTCGTAGTGATGGTACGCAACGGCGGCCACCAGCCCGAAGGCCGCGGGAAGGGCTCCGCCCGACTCGCTGCGGGCGGCGAGGACGAGGACGGTGAGGTACTCCGCGGCGCGCAGGACCGGCGGGACCAGCCAGTCCAGCGCCCCGGTCAGCGGACGGGCGACCGCCAGCCCGGAAGCCGCGACGTACACCCCGGCGCCCAGCAGCGGCCACCAGCTGCCGGCGGGCGGCAGGAGCGCGGTGGCGAGCATCACAAGGCCGCCCAGTACGGACACGGCGAGCGGCGCGAGGGCCGGCAGCCGGCGCGCGGGGCCCCGCAGCGCCCCGGCCGCGGCCTCGGCCAGCGGGCCGGTGTCGGTCAGCGCGGCGAGGGCCTCGGTGGCGCGGGGGGTGCGCGGCTGCGGGGAGCGCAGTGAGCGCAGCACCCGGCCGGCGGTGGTGTAGCAGGCGGCGAGGGCGCAGCCGACGAGGAGGACGTAGAAGGTGGTGCGGGGGGTGGTCAGCGCGGTGAGGACCGCGATCATCGCCCAGCGCTCCCCGATGGGCAGGACGATTATCCGCCGCAGCCAGACCGCCCAGCCGACGCTGTCCAGGCGGGCGGAGAGGGCGGCGCCGGCGCGGGCGGCGCCGCGGTCGTCCTGGTTGGCCTCTATGAAGGCGAAGTCGACCATGTGCCGGCAGGTCTGCAGCACCATCGCGCCCAGGGCGAGGGCCCACACGTCGTCGCCGTTGCGGGCGGCGCCCAGCGCCAGGCCCGCGTAGAAGGCGTACTCCTTGGCCCGGTCGAAGGTGGCGTCGAGCCAGGCGCCGAGGGTGGAGTACTGCAGGGAGTAGCGGGCGAGCTGGCCGTCGGTGCAGTCCAGCACGAAGGAGAGGATCAGCAGGGCGCCGGCCGCGACGTAGCCGGGGCGGGTGCCCGTGGCCGCGCAGGCGGCGGCGATCAGCGCGGTGAGCAGGCTGAGGGTGGTGACCTGGTTGGGGGTGAGGCCGCGGCGGGCGCACCAGCGGGCCAGGTACTTGGAGTAGGGGCTGACGCAGAAGGTGGTGAAGAAGCCGTCGCGGGACTTCACCGCCGAGTCCAGCCGCACCTTCTCCCCGTCCACCGCCGCGACGGCCTCGCGCGCCGTGCGGCGCTGGGCCTCCTCGGCGGGGGCGGCGGCGACGAGGCTGCCCAGCTCGGGACGGACCAGCGCGCGGTCGTCCGCCCGCAGCTGGGCGTCCAGCTGCTCGGCCAGTGTGTCGAGGCTGTGGCTGCGCATCGTGGCGCGCGCCAGCTCCCTGCGGGCCGCGGCGTGCACGGCGACGGCGCCGGGGACGGCCGCGGCGTCGAAGCGGGGGTCGGTGAGGGCCAGGCGGAGGCTGTGCACGTGGCCGACGAAGCGGCTGTCGACCAGCGCCACCGACCCCGTCTCGGGCAGCAGCGCGAGCACGGTGGCGGCGTCGGCGACGTCCGCCGCCGTGCGGATCTCGTCGAAGCCGAGCGAGCGCAGGTCGCCCTCGAGCGGCGACCCGGGGACGGACGGGCCGATGAGGATTGCGGTCCGCAGACGAACTCACTCCTTGGCTGGCAGTGCTGACTGCGCCGTGGACGGCCGGAGCCGTCCGGGCAGTTGGGTACGCCGCCCCGTCCCCCGGTGGCAGGCGGCATGTCGGCAGACCCTAGCGGATCCTCTGAACCCGGGGTTCATCGGCCGTCCACCCGGTTTTCCACCTGGGGGAGCCCGGGGCCTGTAGGGCCCGGGCGGCACAGCATCCATCATGGTCCACCGCCGCACCGCGGGACAAGCCGCTGTGGATAACGCCCACCGCGGGCGAATCAGGGCCCTGACGTCCTGTTTCGGACAGGCACGCGGGGGCCGGTAGGGTCGCGGGATGACTTGGATGATCACTGGTGGTGCCGGATACGTGGGAGCGCACGTCGCGCTGGCGATGCGGGAGGCCGGTGAGGACGTCGTCGTTTTGGACGACCTCTCCTCCGGGGTCGCCGGGCGACTGCCGGCGGATCTTCCGCTGGTGCGCGGTTCGTACCTCGACCGCGAGGTGCTGCGCCGGGCCTTCGACGAGCACGGTGTCACCGGGGTGGTGCACTGCGCGGCGAAGAAGCAGGTGGGCGAGTCGGTCGAGCAGCCGGTGGCGTACTACGAGGCCAACGTCCACGGGCTGGCGGTGCTGCTGGAGGAGGTCGCGAAGGCCGGTATCGGGCGCTTCCTCTTCTCCTCCTCGGCCGCGGTGTACGGCACGCCGCCGAGCGACGACGTCATCACCGAGGCGACGCCCTGCGCGCCGATGAGCCCGTACGGCGAGACCAAGCTGGCCGGGGAGTGGCTGGTGCGGGCGGTGGGGCGGGCGCACGGCGTGGCGACCGCCTGCCTGCGCTACTTCAACATCGCGGGCGCCGCGGAGCCGGCACTGGCGGACACCGGGGTGTTCAACATCATCCCGCTCTACTTCGACGCGCTCACCCGGGGCGAGGGCCCGCGGATCTTCGGCGACGACTACCCGACCCCGGACGGCACCTGCGTCCGCGACTACATCCACGTCGTGGACCTGGCCCAGGCGCACCTGGCCGCCGCCCGGCGGCTCTCGCGACCCGGCGCCTCGGGCGACCTGACGGTGAACCTGGGCAGCGGGACGGGGGTGTCGGTGCGGGAGATGGCCGACATGATCGCCGAGGTCTCCGGGCACGCGGAGCCGGCGGCCGCGGTCGTGGAGCGCCGCCCCGGCGATCCGGCGCGGTCGGTCGCCTCGTACGCGCTGGCCGAGCGGGAGCTGGGCTGGACACCGCGGCTGGATCTGCGCGCGATGGTCTCCTCCGCCTGGGAGGGCTGGGTGCTGCAGCATCCGCACATGCGTGCGGGCGGCTGAGCCCCCTCACGCGTCGGCAGTCGTTTGCGCAGGTCAGACGATGACAACGGTGTTCAGTGCCGTGTTGCCGTATACCCCCTCCCCGTAGTTGACTGTGCTGGCCGATGGGTGCGTTCCGCGCGCGTCGGCCGGGGGATTGCGACAGCGTGGTCCTGGACGTGGGACGACCGTTGGAGGGTGTCGAGATGGGCGCGGGTCACGACCATTCGCACGGACCGCCCGCCGGGGCGACGGGGACGGCCGCGGCCGCCTACCGGGGGCGGCTGCGTATCGCACTGTCGCTGACGCTGTTCGTCCTGGTGGCGGAGGTGGTCGGCTCGGCGCTGTCGGGCTCGCTGGCGCTGCTGGCGGACGCGGGGCACATGGCGACGGACGCGGTGGGCCTGTCGATGGCGCTGCTCGCCATCCACTTCGCCAACCGCCCGCCCAGCGAGCGCCGCACCTACGGCTACGCGCGGGCGGAGATCCTGGCGGCGGTGGCGAACTGCGTACTGCTGCTCGGGGTGGGCGGCTACGTGCTGTACGAGGCGGTGTGGCGGTTCGTCGACCCGGAGCCGACCCAAAGCGGCCTGACGCTGCTCTTCGGCGCCGTCGGCCTGGTGGCGAACCTGGTCTCGCTGAGCCTGCTGATGGCCGGCCAGCGCGAGAGCCTCAACGTGCGCGGGGCGTTCCTGGAGGTACTGGCCGACGCGCTGGGCTCACTGGCGGTGATCGTCTCGGCGCTGGTCGTCATGGCCACGGGCTGGCGCCAGGCGGACCCGGTCGCGTCCCTGCTCATCGGCGCGATGATCGTCCCGCGTACGGTCAAGCTGCTGCGCGAGGCGCTGGACGTCCTGCTGGAGGCGGCCCCGAAGGACGTGGACATGGCGGCGGTCCGCGCGCACATCCTCGCGCTGCCCGGCGTGGAGGGCCTGCACGACCTGCACGTCTGGACGATCACCTCGGGGATGCCGGTGCTCTCGGCGCACGTGGTGGTGAGCAAGAAGGTCCTGGACTCGGTGGACCACGAGGAACTCCTCCACGACCTCCAGGGCTGTCTGGGCGAGCACTTCGACGTGGAGCACTGCACGTTCCAACTGGAACCGGCGGGCCACGCGGAACACGAGGCGAAGCTGTGCCACTGAGATGCCGACCCGCGCCCGAAGCCAACCGGAGGGATGTCGGGCCTTGAGGAGGTAGAGCCGGGCGCGCCCGTCACTCTAGGGCTGTGGGCGCGATCGGCAGCCGTTCGCTGCGGGGCCACGTGAAGGTGCGGTCCGGCTCGAGGCGGACGTCTCCCCAGGGGAAGCTCCGCGCCATGGGTTGCGGCACGACTCGGACTTATGCTCCACTCCGGCCTGTGATCGATGGCGAGAGTTCGTGGACCCCGGCACATCGCGCTGTGGAGATGGAAGACGTGGAAACGCTGGCTCGCCTTCTCGACGCCGGCGTCGACCCGAACGAGACTGACTGCGGCATGACGCTGCTGACACACGCGATCGACATCGAAGGCGACGGAGCCATGCAGTCCGGTGAGCCGCTGACCGTTCACACAACGGCGGTCGTCTTGGCCTTCGGCGCGGACCCGGAACTGCCGGACTCGAACGGGCGCACCCCTGCGTCTGTAGCCGAATGGTACGGCCACGACCTCGCGGCCCGGCTGCTCCGAAAGCACCTCGACCGGTAAGCCCCGGGGGCCTGACCGCTCATTGGCTCATCCTTTTCAGGTCGGTCGCACAGGACCCCTAGGCAGGGGCCATGACGTTGCGGTCCCCGACTAGGCGGCTGGATGTGCCTTGAGGTAGTGGGCGGTCAGAAGTATGACGATGGCAGTTGTGGTGAGAACCAGTCCGATGATGGTGTACGTGGCGAGTTCGGGCTGGGCTGCGAGGAGGAGGTCGTTCGCGAAGATCCAAATGGCGAAGAGCCCGGTGAGTCCTATCGCGCCAGCCAGCGGAAGCATCTGGTCCGGCCAGTCGAGGATCTCGCACGCATCCAACCACCCCCGTCAAGCACGGTTGCACCACCCGCGAACGGATGTGCAGGGCCTACCCGCCGCTTCCACCCCGCAGGTTGCCGTCCCGCCCGTCATGAAGTCGTCAGGCGATCGCCGGGTGGGCTTCACACAGCCTAGGTCTACAGCTTGGATCGCGCCGACGCCGCTGCTCGGGGTGGGGTCAGGTCTGCTCGTAGGAGGGCGTGGTCCGAGTGGTCTGTGGGGTGGACCGTGTGGTTCAGGGGGGTGAGGCCCCTGAGGAAGATGTAGTCGAACTTGCTCTGCCAGTCCGTCGTCGGCTCGCAGTCGGGCTGGGACGGCGGGCGGCAGCGGGGGTCCGCGTCCGTGGCGAGGGGCCATATCCGGGTGAGTTCCGGGGCGTCGGGTACGGCGTTGAGGTCGCCGAGCAGGATCGCGCGGTCGTGGCGGGAGAGGGCCGCGGCCAGTACGGCGGTCTGGCCGGCCCGGACGGGGGCCTGGCTCCGTTCGGCGAGGTGGGCGTTGAGGACGCGGACGGGGCGGCCCCCGACGAGGGTGGTGACCGCCAGGTAGCCGCGGTCCTCGGAACCGCCGTCCGGGAACTCCGTGTTCGAGCGGTCCGTCATCGGTGCCGCCGAGAGCAGCGCCTGGCCGTAGGCGCCGGGGCGCCACGGCACGCCCCCGCAGCGGCCGAAGTTGCGCAGGACCGGGCCGTACGCGACGTGGTAGGCGAGTCCGTGGCGGTACTCCAGGTAGAACCGGATGCGCTCGACGTCCCGGACGCACGCTTCCTGCAGGCCGATGACCTGCGGTGCGTACCGGGCGATCTCGGCCGCCCGGCCGGCGTTGTGCTCGCTGCCGCAGGGGTTGCAGATGTTCCAGGTCATGACCCGGTTCGGCACGGTGGCGGCGGTCGGCGGCGCGGTCCGGGCGAAGGGGGCGCCGCCCGGCGCGCTGGGGCCGGGCAGCAGCAGGCAGATCACGGCGGTGACGGTCCCGGCGAGCATCCGCGTACGGCTGTCGAACATGTTCCCCCTCTTTTCCCCGCATGCCGATTCCAGACGGGTCCGGACGATTCCGCCGACTCCACGGGCAGGAATCGCGGTTGGGCCGGTGCGCGGGTACGTTTCGGGTGATCGTAAGCCGCCCTGGTGGAACGGGGAGCGGGACGATCTGACACGCTCTCAGTCGAGTCCGATCGCCGGGGACGCGGCGTGGGGCAGACTGGGCGCAGTGGCGTCGTGGGAGTGAGGATGGGCATGACAGGTGTAGCGGACGAGGCGATCATGCTTGAGCTTGTCGACGAGGGCGGTGCGACCATCGGGACGGCCGAGAAGCTCGCCGCCCACCAGAGCCCGGGCCAACTGCACCGCGCGTTCTCCGTGTTCCTCTTCGACCGGGCCGGCCGGCTGCTGCTGCAGCAGCGGGCGCTCGGGAAGTACCACTCCCCCGGCGTGTGGTCCAACACCTGCTGCGGGCACCCCTATCCGGGCGAGGCGCCCTTCACCGCCGCCGCGCGGCGCGTACACGAGGAGCTGGGTGTCTCGCCGGCGCTGCTGCGCACCGCGGGGACCGTGACGTACCACCACCCCGATCCGGCCTCCGGGCTGGTCGAGCACGAGTACAACCACCTCTTCGTCGGCTTCCTCGACGCGCCCCTGGCCCCCGACCCCGAGGAGGTCGCGCAGACGGCCTTCGTCAGTGCGGACGAGCTGGCCAAGCGGCACGCCGACGATCCGTTCTCCGCGTGGTTCCTCACCGTGCTCGACGCCGCGCGCCCGGCGGTCCGCGAGCTGACCGGGGGGTCGGCGGGCTGGTAGACGCCGACCCCGCAGCCGACAGGCGGGCATGGGTGCGGGCCCGGCGGGAGGTTCCGCCGGGCCCGCACCGCGTCGCGTCGCCGTCAGCCCGCCGTCGCCGTCAGCCCGCCGGCACCGTCTGCAGGGGCAGCGAGGCCCAGATCACCTTGCCGCCGCTCGCCGTGTGGTGGACGTCGCAGACGCCGCCCGCCTCCAGCGTGATCGACTTGACCAGCAGCAGGCCCCGGCCGCCGGTCTCGTCGTCGTCGGCCTCCATCGCCTTGGGGCGGTAGGGGTGCTGGTCCTCGACCGACACCCGCACCCAGTCGGCGCTGATCGCCACCTCCACCCCGATCTCCGGCGAGAGCAGCGCGGCATGGCGTACGGCATTGGTCACCAGCTCGGAGACGATCACCAGCAGCCCGTGGATCAGATCGTCGTGTACGGGCACCCGCTGGCGGTTGAGCAGATCGCGCACCGCGTGCCGTGACTGCGGTACGGATGAATCCAGCGCGGGCGCGGTGAACCGCCACACGCCCTCGTGCGGGGCCGGAGCGACCGGGCCCACCTCGGCCGCAGCGCTCCCGAGTTCACTCATCGACGGCACCTGCCTTCGCCTCCACTCACACTCCGAGTGTTGGGAATCACCTGGCTCCAACCCTCTACCGAGCCGAAGTCGACCATCTTTGGACACCTTCCGACCGGCTGCGCATATGCCAGTCAGTCTTGGGATCGAATAAATACGTTGCTGGCGTCGTCCTGTGTGTCGTACCTTCACAGGGCCCTGCAGTCGTCGAAGGAGTAGGCAGTTGCTCGTCTGAGGTCACCACGCACCGTTGCCCCGCGGCACATCGCCGCGCGCCGGCACGTGCGACCTCCGGCTCGAGCCGCCACTCCCGTCCCTGCAGGGCACCTCGTCTCCGTGGTCCCCGTCTCCGTGACATCTCCTGTGGTCCCCCCTCGCGCCGGCCGGTCGTCCCGCCCCAGCCCTTGCGACCTCCAGGAGGCCCGTTCTATGTATACCCCCGCATTCCTCACTTGCTCACGTCTCACCTTCCAATGGCCCGACGGAACCCCGGTGTTCGAGGGCCTCGACCTCACGTTTCCCGTCGGGCGCACCGGTCTCGTCGGGCTCAACGGCTCGGGCAAGTCGACCCTTCTGCGGCTGCTCGCCGGGGAGTTGACGCCCGCCGCCGGCTTGGTCCGCAGCGGCGGGGACCTCGGCTACCTGCCCCAGGACACCGTGCTGGACACGGCGGTACGGGTCGACGAGGCCCTCGGCGTGGCCACCGCCCGGCGCGCCCTGCACGCCGTCGAGGCGGGCACGGCGACGGAGGAGGACTTCACGGCGGTCGGCGACGACTGGGACGTGGAGGAGCGTGCCCGCGCGGTGCTGGACTCCCTGGGCCTGGAGCACGTCGGCCTCGACCGCACGGTCGGCGAGGTCTCCGGCGGCGAGACGGTCCTGCTGCACCTGGCGGCGCTGCTGCTGCGCCGGCCCGGGGTGCTGCTGCTGGACGAGCCGACGAACAACCTCGACCGCCGCACCCGCGAGCGCCTGTACGCGGCCGTCGAGTCCTTCCCCGGGATCCTCCTGGTCGTCAGCCACGACCGCGAACTCCTCGACCGCGTCGACCAGATCGCCGATCTGCGCGAGGGCGGGGTGCGCTGGTACGGCGGCAACCTCACGGCGTACGAGGAGGCGCTGGCCGTCGAGCAGGAGGCGGCGCAGCGGCTGCTGCGCACGGCGGAGGCGGACGTGCGGCGCCAGCGGCGCGATCTGGGCGACGCCCGTACGAAGATCGCCGTACGGGCGCGGATGGGGCGCCGGGCGCAGGCAAGTGGCGGCATCCCGCGCATCGTGGCCGGGGCGAAGAAGCGCTCGGCGCAGGAGGCGGCGGGCAAGCACCGGATCATGCACGAGGAGCGGCTGAAGGAGGCGCGGGAGCGGCTCGGTGAGGCGGCCTCTCGGGTCCGGGAGGACGAGGAGGTCCGTATCGACCTGCCGCACACGGCCGTTCCGCCGGGCCGCGAGGTCCTCACCGCGCGCGGGCTGCGGCTGCGGTACGGGGCCGAGGTCGGCGGTCTGGCGGTGTACGGACCGCAGCGGATCGCCCTGACCGGGCCCAACGGGGCGGGGAAGTCCACCCTGTTGCGCACGATTGCCGGCCAACTGGCGCCGCTGGCCGGGGAGGTGGACGTCCGGGTGCCGGCGCGGTATCTGCCGCAGCGGCTGGACGTGCTGGACGACGGCCTCAGCGTCGCGGAGAATGTCGCCCGCCTCGCACCCGGCGCGGACAACAACACCGTCCGCGCCCGGCTCGCCCGCTTCCTCTTCCGGGGCGCGCGGGCGGACCGGCCGGTCGGCACGCTCTCCGGCGGGGAGCGGCTGCGCGCCACGCTGGCGGCGGTGCTGCTCGCCGAGCCGGCGCCGCAGTTGCTGCTGCTGGACGAGCCGACGAACAACCTCGACCTGGCGAGCGCGCGCCAACTGGCGGGGGCGCTCGGCTCGTACGAGGGGGCGCTGGTGGTCGTCAGCCACGACGTGCCCTTCCTGCGGGAGCTGGGGATCACCCGGTGGCTGTGCCTGGACGGCGGGCTGCGCGAGACGGGGGCGCTGTGAGGGGCGGGGCCGGTGACGGGCAGCGCGCTCGGTGAGGGGCGGGGGCGCGCTGCCCGTACCGCAGGACGCTCCTTAGGATCGCCGGTATGAGTACAGGTGAGCTGAAGGTGACGGTGTCCGGCGCGGTGGCGACGGTCGTCGTCAGCAACCCCGCCAAGCGGGGCGCGATGACGAACGCGATGTGGCGCGAACTCCCCGTGCTCCTGGCTGCTTTGGCCGCCGATGCGCAGGTGCGGGCCCTCGTCCTGACCGGCGAGGGCGGCACCTTCTGCGCCGGGGCGGACATCTCCTCGCTGCGCGAGGGCGCGGCGGACTCCAAGGGGCTGGCCCTGGCCGCCGAGGAGGCCCTCGCTGCCTTCCCCAAGCCGACGCTGGCCGTCGTGCGCGGCTACTGCGTCGGCGGCGGCTGCCAACTGGCCGCCGCCTGCGACCTGCGCTTCGCGGCCGAGGGGTCCTCCTTCGGGATCACCCCGGCGAAGCTCGGCATCGTCTACGGGGAGAGTTCCACGCGGCGGCTGGTGCGGCTGGTGGGCCCGGCGACGGCGAAGTTCCTCCTCTTCTCCGGTGAACTCATCGACTCCGGGCGCGCCTTGCGTACGGGCCTGGTGGACGAGGTGCTGGCGCCAAAGGACCTGGACAAGCGGGTCGCGGAGTTCACCGCGACGCTGGTGGCGCGCTCGCAGCTCACCCAGGCGGCGGCGAAGGAGTTCGCCGACGGCCGGGCGGACGCCGACCGGGCGGCGTACTGGGACGCGCAGATGCGCGAGAGCGGCGACACGGCCGAGGGCGTGGCGGCGTTCCTGGAGCGGCGGGCGCCGACGTTCACCTGGACGGTCTGAGGTCCTGGTCCGGACTACCGATCAGCGCCTCCTCGCGGGCGCGGCGCCCAGCGTGCGGACGAAGGCGCGGCGCGTCGCCTCCGGCGTCCCGTAGCCGCAGGTGCGGGAGATCCGCTCCACCCCCGCCGTCTGCTCTCTCGCACCCCCATCGTCCGGGGGCGTCCGGACGGCCGCAATGACGGGCAGCCCACCTTTCCCGCCATCGGCGTCCCGCCTCGCCCTTTCGCCCTAAGCGCCCGCTTAGTAGGCTGCCGGGTATGACTGACGCCCGCGCCGCACGGCGCTGCCACCACGCCCTCAACGCCCTGCACTCCGCGCTGTACTTCTCGCCGGAGTTCGCCACCGCCATGGAGGAGGTCGGCCTGGGACGCGAGTCCGAGGGCTTCTTCACCGCGCGCGGCTACTTCGCGGCCCGCTCCGCCGCGCTGGGCGCGGTGGGTCCTGGCGCGGTCACCGCGACGTTCTACAACTTCGACCACGATCTGATCGCCCGCCACATCCCGGCCGCCTGGGCGATCGCCTCCCCGCAGACCGTGCTCGCGGCCCGGCTGCGCGCGGTCGACGCCCTGCTGCGGCGCCTCCTCGGTGAGGAGGCGCTCGCGTCGAAGGAGCTGGCGGAGGCCGCCGAGCTGGCCGTACGGGCCGCGCGGACCGCCGGCCGGCCGGGGCGTCCGCTCTACGCGGCGGAGGCCGACCAGCCGCTCGCCGCCGAGCCGCACCTGGCGCTCTGGCAGGCGGCGACGATGCTGCGCGAGCACCGGGGCGACGGCCACATCGCGCTGCTCACCCGCGCCGGACTGGACGGTCTGGAGGCGCTGGTGTCCCACACCGCCTCGGGGCGCGGCTTCACCACCCGGGCCGCGCTGGAGACCCGCGGCTGGAGCCGCGGGCAGTGGGAGGCCGCCCAGGAGCGGCTGCGCGGGCGCGGGCTGCTGGACGCGGCCGGCGAGCTGACGGAGGCCGGCGCCGCGCTGCGCAAGGAGCTGGAGCAGGAGACGGACCGCCTGGGCGCCGGCCCGTACCAGGAGCTGGGCCCGGAGGGGACGGAGCGCCTCACCGAACTGGTCGGTCCGCTCACCATGCGGGTGCTCGCGCAGGGGGCGTTCCCCGACGGCCTCTTCGGCAAGGGCTGACGGGAGCCGGGAGGCGTCCCGCGCCCGGCCGGCGGCAGGGGCCTTCACGGGGGTGCGCCCGCCCTGTCGGTGGCACCTGCCACAATGCGGCGGGGGCTCGTCCGGCAGGCCGCGCCGCGCCCCGTACGGCCAGCAGCGGCCGGGTGGACTTCAGCCCGGCCTGTTCAGCAACACTCGGAGGAACCGATGACCGCTTCTGCCCAGAGGCCCGTCGAAGCCAGGATCGCCGAGGAGCTCGGCGTGCGGGAGAGCCAGGTCAGGGCGGCGGTGGAGCTGCTCGACGGCGGCAGCACGGTGCCGTTCGTCGCCCGGTACCGCAAGGAGGCGACCGGCGCCCTCGACGACGTCCAGCTGCGCGCGCTGGAGGAGCGGCTGCGCTATCTGCGCGAGCTGGAGGAGCGGCGGGCCGCCGTCCTGGAGTCCGTGGCGGGCCAGGGGAAGCTGAGCGAGGAGCTGCGGGCGCGCATCCTGGGGGCGGAGACCAAGGCGCGGCTGGAGGACGTCTACCTGCCGTTCAAGCCCAAGCGCCGCACCAAGGCGCAGATCGCCCGCGAGGCGGGTCTTGAGCCGCTGGCCGAGGGGCTGCTGGGCGATCCGGGTACGGAGCCGCTGGCCGCCGCGGCGGCGTTCGTGGACGCGGAGAAAGGTGTCGCCGACGCGGGCGCCGCGCTGGAGGGCGCGCGGGCGATCCTCACCGAGCGCTTCGGGGAGGACGCCGACCTCATCGGCGAGCTGCGCGAGCGGATGTGGGCCAAGGGCCGGCTGGTGGCGCGGGTGCGCGCGGGCAAGGAGGAGGCGGGGGCCAAGTTCGCCGACTACTTCGACTTCGCCGAGCCCTTCACCGCGCTGCCCTCGCACCGCGTGCTGGCGATGCTGCGGGGGGAGAAGGAGGAGGTCCTCGACCTGGAGCTGGAGCCGGACGCCGATCCCCCGGCCGAGGGGCCGACCCCGTTCGAGCGGGCCGTCGCGGCCCGGTTCGGGGTGTCCGACCAGGGGCGCCCGGCCGACAAGTGGCTGGCTGAGACGGTCCGTTGGGCCTGGCGGACACGGATCCTGGTGCACCTGGGCATCGACCTGCGCACCCGGCTGCGTACGGCCGCGGAGGACGACGCGGTCGACGTCTTCGCGGCGAACCTGCGCGATCTGCTGCTCGCCGCCCCGGCCGGCACCCGTGCCACGATGGGCCTGGACCCCGGCTTCCGTACGGGTGTGAAGGTCGCCGTGGTGGACGCCACCGGCAAGGTCGCCGCGACCACCGCGATCTACCCGCACGTCCCGCAGCAGAAGTGGGAGGCGTCGCTGGCGACACTGGCGAAGCTGGCGCGCGAGCACGACGTGGAGCTGGTCGCGATCGGCAACGGCACCGCCTCGCGCGAGACCGACAAGCTCGCCGCCGAACTGATCGCGAAGCACCCGGAGTTGAAGCTGACGAAGGTGATGGTCTCGGAGGCCGGCGCCTCGGTGTACTCCGCCTCCGCCTTCGCCTCCCAGGAGCTGCCGGAGCTGGACGTCTCGCTGCGCGGCGCGGTCTCCATCGCCCGCCGGCTGCAGGACCCCCTCGCCGAGCTGGTGAAGATCGACCCGAGGTCCATCGGCGTGGGGCAGTACCAGCACGACCTGTCCGAGGTGAAGCTCTCGCGCTCGCTGGACGCGGTCGTCGAGGACTGCGTGAACGGCGTCGGGGTGGACCTCAACACCGCCTCCGCCCCGCTGCTCACCCGCGTCTCGGGCATCACCTCGGGGCTGGCGGAGAACATCGTGGCCCACCGCGACGCCAACGGGCCCTTCCGCAGCCGCCGGGCGCTCAAGGACGTGGCGCGCCTCGGCCCCAAGGCCTTCGAGCAGTGCGCGGGCTTCCTGCGCATCCGCGACGGGGAGGACCCCCTGGACGCCTCGTCCGTGCACCCGGAGTCGTATCCGGTGGTGCGGCGGATGGCGAAGAGCAGCGGTGCCGAGGTGGCGGCGCTCATCGGCAACACGCAGGTGCTGCGCTCGCTGCGGCCCGAGGAGTTCGTCGGCGACACGGCCGGTGCGCTGACCGTGGCGGACATCCTGAAGGAGCTGGAGAAGCCGGGGCGCGATCCGCGTCCGGCGTTCCGGACGGCGACCTTCAAGGAGGGCGTGGAGAAGATCGGCGACCTCGCGCCGGGGATGATCCTGGAGGGCGTCGTCACGAACGTCGCGGCCTTCGGCGCCTTCGTGGACGTCGGGGTGCACCAGGACGGTCTGGTCCATGTCTCGGCGCTGTCCAGGACCTTCGTGAAGGATCCGCGCGAGGTCGTCAAGTCCGGTGACGTGGTGCGGGTGAAGGTGCTGGAGG
Organism: Streptomyces polyrhachis; assembly: GCF_042663125.1. NCBI lineage: Bacteria > Bacillati > Actinomycetota > Actinomycetes > Kitasatosporales > Streptomycetaceae > Streptomyces > Streptomyces polyrhachis. The sequence continues at coordinate 136,345 of NZ_JBHSZO010000005.1, forward strand.
TGGACGCGGCGCGCAAGCGGATCTCGCTCACGCTGCGGCTGGACGACGAGCCGGTCCGGCCCGCGAAGCAGGACGGCGAGGCGGGGGGCGCCCGGCGCGGCGGCGGTGCGCCGCGGCAGCGCCAGGGCGGCGGTCAGGGCGCGGGTCAGCAGGGCGGTGGCAGGAGCACCGGCCGGCAGGGGGCCCGGCGCGGCGGCGAGGGCGGCGGCGAGCAGGCGGGGCGCTCGGGCGGCGGCCAGGGCAGTGGCCAGCAGGGCGGTCGACCGGGCGGCCAAGGCGGCGGTCAGGGCGGCGCGCGCCGCGAGGCGGCCGTGGAGAACAGCGCGATGGCGGACGCCCTGCGGCGCGCGGGGCTGCTGGACGGGGGCGGCAAGCGGCGCCGCTGAGGCGGTGGTTGGAGAAGGGGCACGCCCGCCGTCAGTGGTACGGGCGGGCGTCCCCCTCCCCCGCCGCCAGCCGCGCTGCCAGGCGCCGCATCCCGTCGCCCACGACGTAGCTCCCCGGCAGCCCCGGTATCCCCACCGGGCGGCCGGGGCGCCGGGGCGGGTGGCGGATGAGGTGGGCCAGGACGCGCGCGGCCAGCACCGGGTCGTCGGGGGGCTCGCCCAGCTCGTAGTAGTAGGCGTCGCGCCGCCGTCCCGCGTAGACCTCCGTGGCGCCCAGGATCAGCGCGGGCGGACGCTGCCGGTAGGTCCCGTACGGCCGGTCGTAGAGACTGGTGCGCCTGCCCTCCGCGGTGTTGCACGCGGCGCAGAGCAGCCCCCGGACGAGCCCGGAGGCGTGGTGGTGGTCCACGACCAGCGCGCGGCGCAGCCCGCAGACGGCGCACCGGCCGTCCTGCCAGGCCGCGATGGCGCCCAGCGGGCGCTCCCCCGGTCTCCTGCCCGCCGGCGGCGCCCACTCGTGACAGGCCGGGACCTCCTCCAACCACCCCATACGGCCACGCTAGCGGGCCCCCCTGACAATGCAGCCAATGCAGCCAATGCAGCCCACGCCGCCAACACCGGCAGCGCTGACCGCACCGCCGCCGCTCAGGAGCACACCCGCACCGGCGCCGCCGCCGCCAGATGGAACCGCGCGCGCCGGTCGAGCAGCAGCGGTACGAGCCTGCGCAGCGGCTGGTCCAGCAGGACGAGGCCCCCCTCCCGCCGCGGGTGCACCTCGATGCCGTGCAGGGCGAGCCGCTCGCGGGTCTGGGTGAACTGCTCGCGGCTCAGCCAGTATCCGCACGGTGTCCGGGTGATCGTCTCGCCCTTCGCCGGCGGTGCGTTGTCCGCGCCGGCCAGCACGAGCGGGCCCGGGTCGGCCCCGTGGCGCCACGCCGCGGCGGTCGCCGCCGCCACCGCCCCGCGCTCGCGCGCCATGAAGGCCAGTGCCTCGCGGACCGCCACCTGTTCGCTGCGGACCCGGCGCAGCAGCGCCGGCCGCTCGCCGATGCGCGTGCCGGGCGGGTTGACGCGGGTCTCGACCAGTACGCCGAGGCTGTGCTTGAGGCCGACCGCGTTGCGGAGCATGGTCTCCTGGCCGTCCCCGGCGACCTGCTTCATCGGCCTGCCCGAGGCGGGGTCGAGCCAGAGGCCGTAGACGCCCGCGGCCAGGCCCGCCCGCTCGGCCGCCGGGCGCAGCCGGTCGGTGACCAGGGCGCGGGAGGCCGCGCGCACACCCGCGTCCACGCCGGGGTGGCGGGGCCACAGCGCCAACAGGTCGGAGGTGTACTGCGGTTCCAGGGCGTGGTACTCGTGCAGGTCGACGACGAGGTCCGGGCGGTAGTCCCGCAGCACGCCGGCGATGGCGCGCGCCTCGGCGGTGCGCAGCACGATGTGGTCGCGGTTGACGTCGGCGTTCTCGGAGTTGTTGCGGGTGCCGAGGGCGAAGCCGTCGGGGTTGGCGGTGGGCAGCACGAGCACCGTGGTGCGGCGCAGCAGCTCTTCCCGGGCGCGGCGGGCCGGCGACTGCGTCCCGGTGGGGGTGTGCTCGGTGAAGGCCAGGTCGCGGACGGTGCTCAGGCACGCCTCGCGTCCGGCGGGTTCGTCGCCGTGCTGCCCGCAGATCAGCAGCAGGACCGGGTGTTCGGGGGCCGGTGGCCGCCCGAGTCGGACCAGTCGCAGCGGCCGCCCCTGCCGGGTGGTGCCGATCCGCCGGATCTCGGCCCGCCCGCCCCGGCCGCGCACGGCGTCGAGGAAGTCCGCCTCCTCCGCCCCCGTCGTCCAGGAGGAGCCGCCGCGCGTCTCGAAGCCGGTGCGCGGCGGGACCCGGGAGTCGGCCGGAGCGCTGCCGGCCAGGCCCAGCAGCAGGAGTACGGCGGCCAGGACCAGGGCGGCACTGCGCCGGTGGAGGCGTGCGATGGTGCTCACCCGGTGGCTCTCCCGCGGACAGGGACGGACGTACGTCGAGGGGAGAACGTAGCGCAGCGTGATAGTCCGTGCACAGGGCTATCCAGGATTTGGTCAGGGGGGACAACGGCGGACGGATGGCGGCACACCCGGCCCGCGCACTCGGGCAACGGCCCTAGTCCGCCAGGCGGAAGAGCAGCTCCGTCTCCCAGCCCGTGGGGGCCGGCCGGCGCCGGGGGTCGGTGCGGTAGCTCTCCAGCCGGCAGCCCCAGCGCTCGCCCCCGGGGGTGCGGGTCAGGTCCCAGCGCAGTCCGCGCTCGCGCGCCCAGACCAGCAGGGCGCGGATGACGGAGGCCAGTTCGGCCGGATGGCCGCGGTGGACGAGCGTGACGTACCGTCCGGCGGGCAGCGTTCCGGCGCGTACGCCCGAGGGCGCCGCGTCGCCCGCCACCGGCTCGGCGAGCGGCCACCCCGCCTCCACCACGAGCCGCTTCTCCGCCTCGATCAGCTCGTAGCGCAGGAACGGCGGCCCGGCGGGCTCCAGCCCCCGCTCGGCGAGCCAGGCCAGCACCTCGGGGATCCGGTCGGCCAACTCCCCCAGGGAGCGCGGGGTGACGGTGCGGCGCAGGGCGGCGTACGGGCGCTCGGGCAGGTGGACCACGGCGGGCGGGGCGGGCGGCGGCAGTTGAGGAGTCATGCCCGGATAGACCGGGCGCGCGGTGCGAAGTCATCGCCGGGATCCGCGCGCCCCGCCGCGGACCTGGGCCGCGTCCCGGCCGCACCGGGGCAACGCAGCGGCGAAGCGGCGGCGGCGCGGCGGCGACGCAGCCCGGACCGGGCCGCCCCACGTCCGACAGTGCCGGGTGAGACAGTCATACTGTTGCACTATGACGCAGCAGGTGGAGGCCCCCGGCCTGACAGTGGACGAGCTGGCCGCCCGCGCCGGCGTCACGGTCCGCACCATCCGGTTCTACAGCACCCGCGGGCTGCTGCCGCCGCCGGTCATCGGCCCGCGCCGGGTGGGCCGTTACGGTCCCGAGCACCTCTCCCGGCTGGCGCTGATCGAGGAGCTGCAGCACCAGGGCATGACCCTGGCCGCGATCGAGCGCTACGTCCAGCAGCTCCCCGCCGACCTGGGCCCGGGCGAGCTGGCCCTGCACCGCGCACTCGTCGCCACCTGGCAGCCGGACAGCCCGCGCAGCACCACCCGCGCGGAGCTGCGGCGCCGGGCCGGCCGCGAGCTGAGCGAGGAGGACCTCGACCGGCTCGCGGCGATGGAGGTCGTCACCCGTACCGGCGACCCGGAGGTGCTGCTCGCCGATCCGGCGCTGCTGCAGCTCGGGGTGCGGCTGCTGGACGTGCCCATCGCCCTGGAGACGCTGCTGGCGGCGCGCGAGGTGGTGCTCACGCACACCCGGCAGGCGGCGCGCGAGCTGACCCGGCTCTTCCGCGACGAGGTGTGGGAGCCCTACCGCGAGGCCGGTCCGGATCCGGAGCAGGTGGAGACGATGCGCATCGTCTCCGCGCACATGCAGCCGATGGTGGTGCAGGCGCTGGTACGGGCCTTCCAGCGCTCGATGCGCGAGGAGCTCAAGGCGTCCTTCCCGGCGGAGGACGCGGCCTCCGCGGCGGGTCCGGAGCACCGTCCGGACCCGGGCCGCTAGGAGCCGGCGGGGTCACGGTTCGTACAACTCCCTTATGTCGCCCTTTGGTTGGAACCGTCGGCCGTCCCGGTGCGTCTGTGCCTCCGGCACGGCCGGCACCGACGGGTACGCCATGTACGGGAGTTCGGTTCCGTAGGGACGGGGACGGTCTCGAACGGATGCGCAGGACCGGAGGGGCGTGTGGCGCTCTTGCCCACGCCCCTCCCCCGTTGCCATGCTCCGCCTGTCAGTTGACGCTTCGTCGAACGGGGGTATGGATATGCACCCACAGAAACTACGGGGCCGTCGGTGGGCGGCCCCCCTGGTAGCCGCCGCGCTGGCCGCCGCCGGACTGCTGGCGCCGGGCGCCAGCGCGCACGCCGGTACGAGTGCGGCCACCGAGCGCAGCGGTGAGGACTTCAGCCTGGTCGGCATCTCCTGGCCGGCCGCCACCGGCACCCTCGGCGGTGTGGCCCAGGTCCGCACCCGCGCTGCCGGGAGTGGCAGCTGGTCGCAGTGGCGCGAGCTGGAGGTGGCGCCGCTGCAGGTCGAGGAGGGTGCGGCGGCCAGGAAGCGCCGCACGACGGAGCCGCTGTGGACGGGACCGTCCACCGCCGTCCAGGCCCGGGTCCTGCACGCGGACGGCACGGTCGCCGAACTGCCCGCCAAGGCGCGCCTGGAGCTGGTCTCCCCCGGCGCGGCCCCGAAGCCGACCACCCGCTCGCCCTACGTCGCCCCCGTCCCGCGCACGCTGGCCACCACCGGCGTACCGCAGCCCGCGGTCCGCTCCCGGGCGAGCTGGGGCGCGGACGAGTCGCTGCGCGCGGACCCGCCGGAGTACGGCACCAGCGCCAAGGCGGTCTTCGTCCACCACACGGTCGACAGCAACAGCTACAGCTGCGACGACGCGCCGGCCATCATCCGCTCCATCTACCGCTACCACGTGCTGACCAACGGCTGGAACGACATCGGCTACAACTTCCTGGTCGACAAGTGCGGCCGGATCTACGAGGGCCGCTGGGGCGGCATCGCCAAGCCGGTGACCGGCGCGCACACGCTGGGCTTCAACGCCAACACCTCCAGCGTCGCGGTGATCGGCAACTACTCCACCGCCTCCGCCTCCGAGAAGGCCGTCGCCGCGATCAGCCGGATCTCCGGCTGGAAGCTCGGGCTCTCGGGCGTGAAGTCGACCAGCAAGGTCTCGCTGGTCGCGGGGGTCAGCAACGGGACGTACGACAAGGGCGAGACGGCGTACGTCTACCGGCTCAGCGCCCACCGCAACGTCTACGCGACCGCCTGCCCGGGCGACAAGCTGTACGCCAGGATGAGCACGCTGCGTACGTACGCGGCCGACTCGGCCGCCCCGTACTTCAGCACCGGGCCGTGGTGGTGGGCGCGCAAGGGCACCGTGCAGAACGACTACGTGCCCGTCCAGCTCTACTGGAACGCCAAGGACGAGACCGGGGTGCGCTACACGGCCGCCACCTCGCCGCGGGAGGAGTACTTCAGCCCCTCGACGACCTCCTGGAACACCGGGGTCAAGCCCGGCGTGTCGACCAACTGGACGATGAAGGCGGTCGACTGGGTCAACCACGCCACGTACCGGTCGCAGGCGCACACCGGGCTGATCCTCCAGGAGACGGCGGCGGCCCGGACGGGCAGCTGGAGCGGCAAGTCGAGCAGCAGCTACCTCGGGGGCGGCTCGCTGACGTCGTCCACCGCCGGTTCGACGCTCTCGTGGACCTTCGAGGGCCGCTCGGTGGCCTGGGTCGCCTCGCAGGCCTCGGGCTCCGGGCAGGTGGAGATCTACCTGGACGGGGTCAAGAAGGCGACCGTGGACCTGCGTTCGTCCACGGTGAAGTACCGCCAGGCGCTCTGGGCGGCGCGCTGGGGCGGTGAGCCGAGCACCCACAAGCTCACCATCAAGGTGGTGGGCACCGCGGGCCGCCCGACGATCACGACGGACGGCATCACGGTCGTACGGTGAGACCGCGCGGCCGCCCCTGAGGGACGGGCGGGTCGGGCCCCTCTCCCCGGACCGGGAAGAGGGGCCCTCGTCATGCGGGGGTGCGGCTCACTCGTCGGAGAAGACCTCGCCCTTCTCTGCCTTGGCCACCAGCAGCGCCGGCGGCTCGAAGCGCTCGCCGTAGACCGCCGCCAGCTCGCGGGCCCGGGCGACGAAGCCGGGCAGGCCGCCCTCGTAGCCGTTCATGTACTGCATGATGCCGCCGGTCCAGGCGGGGAAGCCGATGCCGAAGATCGAGCCGATGTTGGCGTCCGCCACCGACATCAGCACGCCCTCCTCGAACAGCCGCACGGTGTCGAGGGCTTCGGAGAAGAGCATGCGCTCCTGCATGTCCCGCATCGGCAGGGTGGTGCGGCCCGCGCCGAAGTGCTCGCGCAGCCCCGGCCACAGGCCCGCGCGCTTGCCGTCGACGTAGTCGTAGAAGCCGGCGCCGCCGCTGCGGCCGGTGCGGCCGAACTCGTCGATCATCCGGTCCATCATGGCTTCCGCCGGGTGCACCGGCCAGGTGCCGCCCTCCGCCTCGATCGCCTTGCGGGTCTCGTTGCGGATCTTCCGCGGCAGGGTGAGGGTCAGCTCGTCCAGCAGGGAGAGCACCTTGGCCGGGTAGCCGGCCTGGGCCGCCGCCTGCTCGACGGAGGCGGGCTCGACCCCCTCGGCGAGCAGGGCGACGCCCTCGCTGATGAAGTGGCCGATGACGCGCGAGGTGAAGAAGCCGCGCGAGTCGTTGACCACGATGGGCGTCTTGCTGATCTGGAGCACCAGGTCGAAGGCGCGGGCGAGCGCCTCGTCGCCGGTGCTGCCGCCGCGGATGATCTCCACCAGCGGCATCTTGTCCACCGGGGAGAAGAAGTGCAGGCCGATGAAGTCCTCCTGGCGCCGCACCCCCTCGGCGAGCACGGAGATGGGCAGCGTGGAGGTGTTGGAGCACAGCAGCGCGTCGGGCGCGACGATGTCCTCGATCTCCTGGAAGACCTTGTGCTTGAGCGCCGGGTCCTCGAAGACCGCCTCGATCACCACGTCGCAGCCGGCCAGGTCCTGCGGGTCCGCGGTCGCGGTGATGCGGCCCAGCAGCGCGTCGCGCTTCTCCTGGGTCGTACGGCCCCGGGCGAGCGCCTTGTCGAGGATCCCGGCGGAGTACGCCTTGCCCTTGTCGGCGGCCTCCTGCGTGACGTCCTTCAGGACCACCTCGATGCCGGCGCGGGCGCAGGTGTACGCGATGCCGGCGCCCATCATGCCGGCGCCCAGGACGGCGACCTTCGCGGCCTTGCGGCGCTCGATGCCCTCGGGGCGGCTGCGGCCGGCGTTGATGGCGCTCAGGTCGAAGAAGAACGCCTGGGTCATGTTCTTCGCGATCTGGCCGGTGGCCAGCTCGGTGAAGTAGCGCGCCTCGATGACCTGCGCGGTCTCGAAGTCGACCTGGGAGCCCTCGACGGCCGCGGCCATGATCAGGCGCGGGGCGATGTACGGGGCGCCGCCGGTCTGCTTGCGCAGGTTGGCCGGGTAGGCCGGCAGCATCGAGGCGAACTTGGGCTGGGCCGGGGTGCCGCCGGGGATGCGGTAGCCGGGGGCGTCCCAGGGCTGCTGGGACTCGGGGTTGGCGTCGATGAAGGCGCGGGCCTTGGCCAGCAGCTCCTCGCGGTCGGCGGCCAGTTCGTGCACCAGGCCGTCGGCCAGGGCGCGCTTGGGGGCGAACTGGGTGCCCTGGAGCAGCACCTTCATCAGGGCGTCGGTGATGCCCATCAGGCGCACCGTGCGGGTGACGCCGCCGCCGCCGGGGAGCAGGCCGAGGGTGACCTCGGGCAGGCCGATCTTGTAGCCGGGGGCGTCGAGGGCGATGCGGTGGTGGGAGGCGAGCGCGATCTCGTAACCGCCGCCCAGCGCCGCGCCGTTGATGGCGGCGACGACCGGGACGCCGAGCGTTTCGATGGTGCGCAGGGCGCGCTTGATGCGCAGCGAGTTCTCGAAGATGGCCTCGGCGTGCTCGGGGGTCGCCTGGATGAGCGTCTTGAGGTCCCCGCCGGCGAAGAAGGTCTTCTTGGCGGAGGCGTAGACGACGCCGCGCGGCTTCTCGGCCGCGAGGCGCTCGGCGACGGCCTCCAGCGACTCGACGAAGTCGGCGTTCATGGTGTTGGCGGACTGGTTGGGGTCGTCCAGGACGAGGGTGACCACACCCGTGTCGTCCTGCTCCCAGCGGATGGTGTTCGTAAAGCTCATGCTGCTTCGGCTCCGTAGTGGCGAAGGGACGTGGGAGGGGACGTCGTCAGACGCGCTCGATGACGGTGGCGATGCCCATGCCGCCGCCGACGCACAGGGTGGCGAGGCCGTAGCGCTGGTCGCGGCGCTCCAGCTCGTCGACGAGCGTGCCGATGATCATGGCGCCGGTGGCGCCGAGGGGGTGGCCCAGGGCGATGGCGCCGCCGTTGACGTTGATCTTCTCCATCGGGACGTCCAGGTCGCGGGCGAAGCGCAGCACGACGGCGGCGAACGCCTCGTTGATCTCGACCAGGTCGATGTCGTCCATGGTCAGGCCGGCCTTGGCGAGGGCCTTGCGGGCGGCGGGGGCCGGGCCGGTGAGCATGATGGTCGGCTCGGAGCCGGAGACGGCGGCCGAGACGATCCGGGCGCGCGGGGTGAGGCCGTAGCGCTCGCCGATCTCGCGGGAGCCGATGGCCACCAGGGCGGCGCCGTCGACGATGCCGGAGGAGTTGCCGGCGTGGTGGACGTGGTCGATCTTCTCCACCCAGTGGTACTCCTGCAGCGCCACCGCATCGAAGCCGCCCATGTCGCCGATGTCGGCGAAGGAGGGCTTGAGCCGGGCGAGGGAGTCGGCGGTGGTGCCGGGGCGCATGTGCTCGTCGTGGTCGAGGACGACCAGGCCGTTGCGGTCCTTGACGGGCACGACGGAGCGGGCGAAGCGCCCGTCCTTCCACGCCTCGGCGGCGCGCTCCTGGGAGAGGGCGGCGTACTCGTCGACGTCGCGGCGGGTGAAGCCCTCGATGGTGGCGATGAGGTCGGCGCCGATGCCCTGGGGGACGAAGTTCGTCTCCAGGTTGGTCAGCGGGTCCAGGAACCAGGCGCCGCCGTCGCTGCCCAGCGGCACGCGGGACATGGACTCCACGCCGCCGGCCAGGACCAGGTCCTCCCAGCCCGAACGGACCTTCGCGGCGGCCAGGTTGACCGCTTCCAGGCCGGAGGCGCAGAAGCGGTTCTCCTGGACGCCGGCCACGGTGTCGGGCAGTCCGGCGGCGAGGGCGGCGGTGCGGGCGATGTCGCCGCCCTGGTCGCCGACGGGGCCGACGACGCCCAGGACGATGTCGTCCACGGCGGCCGGGTCCAGGTCGGGGAAGCGGGCGCGGATCTCGTGGATGAGGCCGACGACCAGGTCGATCGGCTTGGTGCCGTGCAGGGCGCCGTTGGCCTTGCCCCGGCCGCGCGGGGTGCGGACCGCGTCGTAGACGTACGCTTCGGTGGTCACGATGTCAGTGCCTCTCAGGAATGCTCGGGACGACTTGGACTGCTGGGACTGCTGGGACTGCTGGGAACGGCTCGGGGGGTCAGGGCAGCAGGGAGCGGCCGATGATCTCCTTCATGATCTCGGTCGTCCCGCCGTAGATGGTCTGGATGCGGCTGTCGACGAAGGCGCGGGCGATCGGGTACTCCATCATGTAGCCGTAGCCGCCGTGCAGTTGCAGGCAGCGGTCGACGACACGCTTCTGCAGCTCGGTGCTCCACCACTTGACCATCGAGGCGTCGACGTGGTCCAGCTCGCCGAGGTTGTGGGCCTCGACGCAGCGGTCGACGTAGGCGCGGGTGACGGCGCACTCGGTCGCCATCTCGGCGATCTCGAAGCGGATGTGCTGGAACTTGGAGATGGGGCGGCCGAACGCCTCGCGCTCCTTGACGTACTCCATGGTCAGCTCCAGCACGTGCTCGGCGGCGGTCATGCCGGCCGTGGCGAGGATGAGCCGCTCCTGGGGGAGGTTGGTGACCAGGTGCATGAAGGCGCCGTGCAGGTCTCCCAGGAGGTTCTCCTTGGGGACCCTGACGTCGGTGAAGGACAACTCGGCGGTGTCCTGGGCGTGCTGGCCGACCTTCTCCAGGTTGCGCCCCCGCTCGAAGCCCGCCATGCCGCGCTCGACGACCAGCAGGCTGAGCCCCTTGGCGCCGCCCTCCTCGGTGGTCTTGGCGACGACGATCACCAGGTCGGCCAGGATGCCGTTGGAGATGAAGGTCTTGGAGCCGTTGAGGAGGAAGTGGTCGCCCCGGTCCTCGGCGGTGGTGCGGATGCCCTGCAGGTCGGAGCCGGCGCCCGGCTCCGTCATCGCGATGGCGGTGATGAGCTCGCCGCTGCAGAAGCCGGGCAGCCAGCGCTGCTTCTGCTCCTCGTCGGCCAGCTTGAACAGGTACGGGCCGATGACCTCGTTGTGCAGGGGCAGGGCGAGTCCGGGGGCGCCCGCCTTGGCCAGCTCGTCACCGATGATCATGCCGTAGCGGAAGTCGGACATCCCGCCGCCGCCGTACTCCTCGGGGGCGGCGATGCCCAGCAGGCCCTGCCGGCCGGCGGCGAGCCAGACCTCGCGCGAGACGATGCCCGCGGTGTTCCACTCCTCGTAGAAGGGGGCGACCTCCTTGGCGATGAAGGTCTTCACCGTCTCGCGGAAGGCCTCGTGTTCGGGCTCGAAGAGGGTTCGCTTCACTGCGGGGTCTCCTTGGTGAGGGCGGGAATGTCCCAGTCGTGGGCCACCTCGGCGCTGTGGGCCCCGGGTCGGGCGGGCGGGCGGCGCAGGGCGGCGGGGGTGCGGGAGAAGCGGGGGGCGGGGGCGGGCTGGGTGAGGCCCTCGTACTCGGTGTACGTGCCGCGCGCCGCCAGATGGGGGTGGGCCGGGGCCTCGCCCAGCGAGAGGACGGGGGCGACGCAGGCGTCGCTGCCCTCGAAGACGGCCGTCCACTCGGCGCGGGTACGGGCCCTGAAGGTGTCGGCGAGCAGGGTGCGCAGCTCGTCCCAGCGGGCGATGTCGTACTGCTCGGGGGCCTTGCCGGCCAGGCCCGCCAGCTCGATGAACTCGGCGTAGAACTGCGGCTCCAGCGCGCCGACGACCATGTGGCCGCCGTCGGAGGTCTCGTAGGTGCCGTAGAACGGGGCGCCGCCGTCCAGGAGGTTGGCGCCGCGCCGGTCCTGCCAGACCCCGGCGGCGGCCATGCCGTGCAGCAGCGCGGTGAGATGGGAGGTGCCGTCCACGATGGCGGCGTCCACCACCTGCCCCTCGCCGGTGGCGCGGGCGTGGTGCAGGGCGGCGAGGAGGCCGACGACGAGGTAGAGCGAGCCGCCGCCGAAGTCGCCCAGGAGGTTGACCGGCAGGACCGGGGCGCCGCCGGCGGGGCCGATCGCGCCGAGGGCGCCGGTGACGGCGATGTACGAGGCGTCGTGGCCGGCCGTACGGGCGAGGGGGCCGTCCTGGCCCCACCCCGTCATCCGGCCGTAGACCAGGCGGGGGTTGCGGGCGCGGCAGTCGGCGGGGCCGATGCCGAGGCGCTCGGCGACACCGGGGCGGTAGCCCTCGATGAGCGCGTCGGCGCGCTCGACGAGGTCCAGGGCGGTGGCGCGGTCCTGCGGGTCCTTCAGGTCCAGCAGCACGGAGCGCTTGTTGCGGTTGGTGACGTCGTGGGCCGGGTCGAGGGTGAGACCCGCGCCGCCGGGGCGGTCCACCCGTACGACGTCGGCGCCGAGGTCCGCCAGCAGCATCGCGGCGAAGGGGCCGGGGCCGATGCCGGCCAGCTCCACCACCCGTACGCCGGCGAGCGGGCCGGTGGGCGCCTGCGCGTCGTCCGCCATCGGAATCCCCCTGTCGTCGCGCGGCGGGCGAGTCGCCCGCCGTGTGTGACACCGATTGTGTAACACCGAAGATGATAAGAACACGTTTCAGTAAACACAAGGGGGGGTCGGTGGTGGTTCGACCCGTGGACACGGGAGTTGGGGCGCAAAGCACCCCGCCGTCGGTACGGACATGAGGGCGGCCGGCGCCCGCCACCGCCGGATACGTCGCGCGGTGGCGGCCACCGGCCGCCCTCTTCCCGTACTGCCGCGTGCTACTCGAGCCGCGCCACGCGGCCCTTCTCCCCCGCCGCCCAGCAGCCCAGGTCGAAGGCGCAGTCGACGGTGTCGTACGAGCCCTGGTCGAAGGGCTGCCAGGTGCGGCCCGCGTCGAAGGTGGCGTCCGTGCCGGTCGGGCCGACCGCCAGCGCGACCGAGGTGCTGTACGGCAGCCAGCTGACCCCGGAGCGGTACGCGGGCGGCGGCTGCGCGGCGGAGGTCCACAGCGCGCCGCCGTCAAGGGTGCGGGCGGCGGCGAGCGGGGAGGGGACGCCGGGCTGGAAGTCGCCGCCCACGGCGAGGCCGTGCGTGCGGTCGCGGAAGGCGGTGGCGAAGACGCCGGCCGCGGGGCCGGAGGGCAGTTGCGACTCGGCGGCACTCCAGGTGCGGCCGCGGTCGGCGGAGTGCAGGACGCGCGCCGTCGCGCCGCCGCCGGTGGCGATCCAGGCGTCCGAGCCGCCGGCGCTGGTGAGGCACTGGCCGCTGGCCGCGAAGGCGAACTCGCCGGGGAGCGCCTCGGGCATGCCCGCGTCGGGCAGCACCGCCCAGCTGCGGCCGCCGTCGGAGGTGGCGAGCAGGCGGAACCTGCCGTCGACGGGGTCGCTGAGCGCCAGTCCGTTGTCCGCGTCGAAGAAGGTCATGCAGTCGTAGAACGCGGCGGGGTGGTCGTTGCGGAAGGTCTCCGTCCAGGTCTGCCCGCCGTCCTGGGTGCGGTAGACGCGCGAGTCCTCCCCCTCGCCGATGGAGAGGGCGACGGCGCGCCGCGCGTCGAATGCCTCGATGTCGCGGAACTGGAGGTCGGCCGTGCCGGGCGGTCCCACGCTCGCCCAGCTGCGGCCGCCGTCGACCGTGCGCAGTACGGTGCCGGCCGAGCCGGAGGCCCAGGCGGTGCTGCGGCTCACCGCGGACAGGCCGCGCAGCCGCGCGGTGCTCCCGGTGTCCTTGAGCGACCACTCCTTCCCGTGCAGCCGGCCGATCGGCTCGGCCTGGACCGCGGCGGCCGGCAGTCCCGCGGTGAGGGCCGCCGCGCAGAGCGCGACAACGGCCGTACGCCTCAGAGTTCCCTGCAGTGTCATGGGGCAGGAAGCTAGCAGCCGCCGGGCCGTCTGGGGAGGGCGCGACCGTCCGCCGCGGGGAGGTCCCGCCCGGCCGCGGGGTTGTCACAGGGGACGGCTACTCTCCTGCCATGACGTCACCCGGCACCGCATCCGGCACCACTGAGGCCCGTACCGCCCAGGACCCCGCCCTCGACGAGGACGGGGCGGCTGCCGCGCCGACCCCCCTGCGGGCGGGCGAGGCGGTCGCCGGGGCCGGCGCCCGCCGGCTCAGCCCCCGCCAGGCGCGCCGCATCCGGGCGCTCACGGCCACGGTGGCGCTGGTCGCGGTCGGGATCGCGATGGTGCTGCAGCTCAGGAGCCAGCCCTCGCTGGTGACCCTGGGGCTGTACGGGGCGGCGCTGACGATCTCCGGCACGGCGATCATGCTGAGCCGGATAGGCCGCACCCGCGTGGCCATGGCGGTGCTGTCGCTGGCCGTGCTGCTGGTCGGGGTGGTCGATCCCGCGCTGCGGTGATCACCGGGCCGTCCCGGTCCGTTTCCCCGCCGAGGGGGGATGCTTGAAGCGGGGACATGTTCGAATCCACGGGGGGATTCATGGCACGGGTAAAAGGAATGACCGCGTCCGCTGCGGTGGTGGTCGCGGCGCTGGCCGCCGTCGCGCTGTTCGCGGTGCTGCAGGGCCGGGACGGCGCACAGGGCCGCAGGCCGCCGGTGCCGGGCGTCTCCTCGCCCGCGCCGTCGCCCAGCGCGCCCACGCAGCAGGCCCGCCCCGCCCGGCCGGGTCCGGTGCTCGCGGTGAAGATAGACAACGCCTCACCGGCCCGTCCCCATACGGGACTTGACGCGGCGGACGTCGTCTACGTCGAGCGGGTCGAGGCCGGGCTGACGCGCTTCATGGCCGTCTACTCCTCGCGCTTCCCGGAGGTCGTCGGCCCGGTGCGCAGTGCCCGGGAGACGGACCTGGAGCTGCTGCGGCAGTTCGATGATCCGGTGCTGGCCTACTCGGGCTCGCAGAGCAGACTCAAGCCCCTGATCCGGGCGGCCCCCCTGCGCGCCCTCTCCGCGGACGACCACCCGGAGCTGTACTTCCGCGGCGCCGCGCGGCCCATCCCGCACAACCTCTACCTGCGGCCGAAGCGGGTGCTGGAGCGGGCGCCGGAGCTGGCCACCGCCCAGCACCTGGGCTTCGAGCGCGGGCCCGCCCCCGCGGGCGGTGCGCCCGCCGCCCGGCGCACCGCGCGCTTCCCGCAGGCGCGCTACGACTTCGACTGGTCGGCGCAGCAAGGCCGTTGGCTGGTGTCGATGGACGGGCGCCCCGGCCTGCTGGCGGACGGCGGGCGGCTGGCGCCGGCGGCGGTGATCCTGCAGGAGGTCGAGATCCGCCAGGGCGCCTTCGGCGACCGCTGGGGCAACAACTCGCCGTTCACGGCGACGGTCGGCTCCGGCGGCGCGACGGTGCTGCGCGACGGCAGGGCGTACGAGGCGCGGTGGAGCCGTCCCGCCGCGGCGGATCCGACGGAGTTCACCACGGCGTCCGGCGGGGCGATGGCCTTCCCCGAGGGGCAGATATGGGTGGTGTACATACCCCGGAGGTGAGGGTGAAGTCGGCGGTCGGCGGGCGGGGTTCGGGGGCTCGCCCGCCGTTCGGTCCGCCGTGCGCCGCTCAGTCCGCCGTGCGGGCCCGGCTGGGCTGGACGCGCTTGGGCTCGCCCGCCATCTTCGGGTGGTCCGGCGGATAGGGCAGGTCGCCCAGTCCGCGGTCCCTCTCGTCGCGCTCGGCCAGCTCCAGCAGCCCTTCCAGGCCGGATGCCTGCTCGGCCATCCCGGCCCAGAGGTCGCCGAGTTCGGCGAAACGGGCGGGCATCGTACGCAGGTCGAAGTCGCGCGGCTCCACCTCGTCCACCTCCTCCCAGCGCAGCGGCGCCGAGACGGGGGCGTGGGGGGCGGGGCGTACGGAGTAGGCGGAGGCCATGGTGCGGTCGCGGGCGGTCTGGTTGTAGTCCAGGAAGATCCTCTCGCCGCGCTCCTCCTTCCACCACGCGGTCGTCACCCGCTGCGGCATCCGCCGCTCCAGCTCGCGCGCGGCGGCGATGGCCGCGCGCCGGACCTCGACGAAGGTCCAGCGCGGCTCGATGGGGGCGAAGACGTGCAGTCCCCGGCCGCCGGAGGTCTTCGGCCGGGCCCGTAGCCCCGACTCGGCGAGCAGCGCGCGCAGTTCGTGCGCGACGCGGGCCGCGTCGCGGAAGTCGGTGCCGGGCTGGGGGTCGAGGTCCAGGCGCAGTTCGTCGGGGTGGTCGGTGTCGGTGGCGCGTACGGGCCAGGGGTGGAAGGTCAGCGTGCCGTACTGCACGGCCCAGATGACGGCCGCGAGCTCGGTGGGGCACAGCTCGTCGGCGTGCCGCCCGCTGGGGAAGACGATGCGGGCGGTGGGGATCCAGTCGGGGGTGTTCTTCGGCGCGTGCTTCTGGAAGAACGACTCCCCCGCCACGCCGTCCGGGTAGCGCTGCAGGGTGGTGGGCCGGTCCCGCAGGGCGCGCAGGATGCCGTCGCCGACGGCGAGGTAGTAGCGCGCGAGGTCGAGCTTGGTGTAGCCCTCCTCGGGAAAGAAGACCTTGCCAGGACTCGACAGCCGGACCGTCCGCCCGCCTGCCTGAAGCTCCACCGCCGCACTCATGGTGCCCACGGTAGGTCGCTCCGTCCCGTATCGCCGCATAATCGGCGTATGGACCTGCCGGTGATGCCCCCCGTGAAGCCGATGCTGGCCAAGACCGCCGGGAAGATCCCGCCGGGCATGCAGTACGAGGCCAAATGGGACGGCTTCCGCGCGATCGTCTACCGCGACGGCGGGGAGCTGGAGATCGGCAGCCGGACGGGCAAGCCGCTGACGCGCTACCTGCCCGAGCTGGTCGAGGCGCTGAAGGCCAACCTCCCGGAGCGGATCGTCCTCGACGGCGAGATCGTGATCGTGCGCGACGGCCGGCTGGACTTCGACGCCATGGCCGAGCGCATCCACCCGGCGGCCTCCCGGGTGCGCCGTCTCGCCGAGACCACGCCCGCCAGCTTCATCGCCTTCGACCTGCTGGCGCTGGGGGACGACTCGCTGATGGACTCCCCGCTCGTCGAGCGGCGCGCAACCCTGGAGCAGGCGCTCGCAAAGGCCGCGCCGCCGGTGTACCTCGCGCCCGCGACGCGGGACGCGCAGGTGGCGCGGGGCTGGTTCGAGCAGTACGAGGGCGCGGGCCTGGACGGTGTGGTCGCCAAGCCGCTGGACCTGCTCTACCGGCCGAACGAACGCCTGATGACGAAGGTCAAGCACGAGCGGACGGCGGACGTGGTCCTGGCCGGCTTCCGCTGGCACAAGAGCGGCCCGGTGCTCGGCTCGATGCTGCTGGGCCTCTACGACAAGGAGGGTGTGCTGCAGCACGTGGGCGTCTGCGCCGCCTTCCCCATGAAGCGCCGCGAGGAACTGGTCGCCGAGCTGGAGCCGCTGCGGATGGACTCGGTGGCCGGCCACCCCTGGGCGCACTGGGCGCGGGAGGAGGCGCACGAGTCGGCGCGGCTGCAGGGCGCGCCGAGCCGCTGGAGCGGGGGCAGGGACCTCTCCTGGGCGCCGCTGCGCCCGGAGCGCGTGCTGGAGGTGGCGTACGACCACCTGGAGAACGGCAGCCGCTTCCGGCACACCGCCCAGTGGCGCCGCTGGCGCCCGGACCGCACACCGGAGAGCTGCACGTACGAGCAGGTGGAGGAGCCGGTGGGCTACGACCTGGCGGAGGTGCTGGGCGGCGGGGGCTGACCGGGCCGACCGCGCCCGCGAGCGCGCCGCGAGCGGCTACGGCGCGGGGCGGTCGCCGCGCTCGGGGGTCCGCTCTGCCAGGAGGCGCCACAGCAGGTCGGTGAGCTGGGTGCGCTCCGACGTGTCCAGCGGCGCCAGCAGCTCCCGCTGCACGGCCGCCAGCCGCTCGTCCAGGACCCCCAGCCGCTCGCGGCCGCTCGCGGTGAGCGTGATGACGTTGCGCCGCCGGTCCACCGGGTCCGCGGTGCGCTCGACGCAGCCGTCCGCCACCAGCGCGTTGACCGCGGCGACCACGTCGCTGCGGTCGATGCGGCAGCGGCGCCCCAGCTCCGCCTGGCTGGACGGCCCGAACTCCGCCAGCGCCGCGAGCAGCGGGTACCAGTACGGCTTGGCCCCGGCGGCGCCGAACGCCTCGTGCGAGAGGCGGCCGGCCTGTACGGCGAGCTCCTTGAGCAGCCAGCTGGTCTTGGCGGTCAGCCGCTCGGGAACCTGGTCTGGGCTCGGATTCATGGCACCACTCTAACAATCGTTGGCAATACCAACGATATGCGCCATCGTAGGTACCACCAACGATCCAGGAGGAGATCCCCGATACGGGCCTCCTCCGCCGATCGGGTGGATCAGCGGGGGGAGGGAATGCCGGCGGAGGTCGGGAGCGTTTTCCCGTCATGCCACTCACAGGTGAATACGAGCCCGGTTCCTGGGACTGGGCCGCGAAGCAGGCGCAGCTGATCGAGAGCTCCGGCGGGACCAAGGGCACCTCGCTGCAGGGAATGCCGGTCGTGCTGCTCACGACGGTCGGCGCGAAGAGCGGGAAGCTCCGCAAGAACCCGCTGATGCGCGTGGAACACGACGGGGAGTACGCGATCGTCGGCTCCAAGGGCGGCGATCCGGCTCATCCGGCCTGGTACCACAACGTGCTCGCCGAGCCCCATGTGGAGCTGCAGGACGGCCCGGTGAAGAAGGACTACCGGGCGCGGCAGGTCACCGGGGACGAGCGGGCCCGCTGGTGGGACCGGGCGGTGGAGGCGTTCCCGACGTACGCGGAGTACGAGAAGAAGACCGACCGCGAGATCCCGGTGTTCGTACTGACGGAGTTCACCCCCGAGGACTCCTGACGGATCCAGCGCGGTCGGCGCGGGGCGGGGAGGACCGCCCTGCCGCCGCACCGCCGCGTCAGCTATCTGGCGCTGCTGGACGAACACCTCGCGCCGGGGTGGTTCCAGGTGCGGTACACCGTCAGGGCCTCGTTCGACTTCGTCAGGGTCAACCGCCCGGCCGAGGGGGCCACTTCGCCGTCGAAGGCGAGGAGTTCGCCCGGGGGGAGGTCCGAGAGTTCCAGGCGGCGTGTGCGGGTCACCGCCTGCAGGGGCGTGCCGGATACGGGTCCGGTGAGGGCGGCCAGCAGGAGGCGGGTGCGGGGGAAGCGGCCGGCGTGCAGGACGCGTACGTCGAGCAGGCCGTCCGCCAGGTCGACGCGGTGCACGGGGGCCGAACCGCGCCCGCCGTACGAGCAGTTGCCGGCGAAGACCAGCCACACGCGGCGGGGCACCCCGTTGACGCGCACCTCGGTCGGCGCCGCCGCGCGCAGCACCTCCACCGCCGCCAGGACCCGCGCGGGCCACGGCCCCACGCGCCGGGCCCAGGACTCGCGGACGCGCACCAGCTCCGGGTAGACGCCGATGCTGAAGGTGTTGAGGAAGAGGCCGCCGCGCCGGGGCGGCGCGTCGAAGGCGACCCGGCCCAGGTCCACCGCGACCGCCTGGCCGCTCGCCACCGCGCGGGCGGTGTCGGCCGCCGAGGTGATCCCCAGGTCGTGGGCGAAGTGGTCGCGGGTGCCGCCGGGGAGGACGGCGAGCGGCACCCCGTGGCCGACCGCCGCCCGCGCGGCGGCGTTGACGCTGCCGTCGCCCCCGCACACGCCCAGCGCCCCGCCCCGTACGGCCGCGGCACGGGCGGCGGTGTCCAGCAGTTCGTCCAGCGGCGGGCCGGCCGGGTCCCACGCGACGACCTCGGCGTGGGGCAGCGCGGCGCGGACCCGGGCGACGGGATCTCCCGCCCCGTAACCGGCCGCCCCCGACCGGGTGTTGACCACCACCGTGAGTCCGCGCCCGCCGGGCAGCGCCGGTGCGTCGGCGCACGGCAGGACGGGCGGTGCGCGCCGTACGCGGGTGAGCGCCAGGCCCCGTACGGCCAGGGCTGCTCCGGAGCCCAGCGCCAGTCCGGCCAGGACGTCGCTGGGGTAGTGCACGCCGGTGTAGATCCGGGAGAACGCCACCGACCAGGCCACCGGCGCCACCGCCGCACCCCAGCGGGGCGACTCCAGCGCGACGCCGACGGCGAAGGCCGCGGCGGAGGCCGCGTGCCCGGACGGGAAGGAGGTGGTGATCGGCTGCCGGCGCAGCCGCCGCACCACGGGGACGGCGTCCAGCAGCGGCCGCTTGCGCCGCGCCGCCCGTTTGACGACCGTGTTGACGGTGGCCGAGGCGATGGCGAGGGAGGTGACGCCGCGCACCGCGGCCCGGCGGGCGGGCCGGCCGCCGAGCGCGGCCATGGCGCCCGCGGCGGCGAACCACAGCAGTCCGTGGTTGGCGCTGCGGCTCATCCGGGGCAGCACCCGCTCGGCGGCCGGCCAGTGCCGCAGGGCGATCTCGTGGAAGAGGACGTGGTCCCAGGTGGTGAGGGTACGGGCCGCCCGCCCGCCCGCGGGTTCGGCAAACGGCGCGGCCGGCGTCCGCCGCCGCGGCGCGCGGTCCCCGCTCCTGCGCCAGTTCACCGATACCCACCACCCCGGCAGTCGTAGCGTCCCTCCCCCAGCACAGCACCGATGACCCGGGCGCGCATCAGCTGGGCGACGCCGCCGCGGGCAACACGCGGACGTCCCTCCGCTCGTACCCCCCGTGCACGGATGCATGCCGGGCGGCCGGCCTGTTTGCGGCCCCGGCCGCCGGGCAGGCGCACCTCGATGCCGGACAGGCGCACCTCGATACCGGAGAGGACGACTGCCATGGGTATGGGCGGATGTATTTTCCTGATCGCCGCGGGCGCGATCCTACTGCTCGGCGTCGACTGGCAGGTGGAGGGGGCCAACCTCGACCTGATCGGTCTGATCATGTTCCTGGTGGGCGTCTTCGGGGTGGGGGCGTACGTGACGATCTACAAGCGCCGCCGGATGCAGGCACCCCCGCCCGCCGCTCCCGTGGTCGAGGAGCACCGCTACTTCGAGTGAACGGCCGCTCCGAGTGGGCGCCGCTCCTGCGACACCGCCATCGACTCACCGCGGAGGACTCCGTGCTGTCCAGCAAACGTCTGACCGACTACCGGCGCCGCGGCCTCCCGGCCGGCCCGCGCACCACCCAGGACCGCGACACCGTCGGTCTCATCGGCGCGATCAGCGCCGTGGCCGGCTTCTTCGTGCTCGGCATCGCGCTGGGGCCGGCCGCCATGCTCTGCGGCTGGGTCGCACTGCGTGGCCGGTGGCGCGACGGGAGGCCCCTGACCGCCGTGGTCGCGCTCTTCCTGGGGGCCGTCGACACCCTGCTGGCGCTGCTGTGGCTGTCCGGTACGTCTCCGGGCGGCGGGGCGCTGTAGGGCCGGGCAGCGGGGCGCTGTAGGGCCGGGCGGCGGCTCGAACGCCACCCCGTTCGTACGAACGTATCGAACGGACGAGCACACAAACCCCCCGAATGACTCACGGGACGCGGCCTCGGGATCCACGTATCGGCGCGGTCGGCGGCGGATAGTCGTAGCCACCGCCGACCGCGATCGCCTGGAGTCCCGCCGTGCCCCCCTCCCCTGCCGCGCCGTCCCGCCGCACGCTCCTGTCCGCCGCCCTGGCCGCCCCCCTCGCCGCAGCCGTCCCCCTCGCCGCCGCGCCGCGCGCCCTCGGCGCGGAGGGCGACGGTCCGCGCGCCGCCGCGTCCCTCGTCGACTACCACGACTGGACGCCCGCCCGCGGGCTGGGCGGCGGCACCCGCACCGGGACCCGGCTGCGCGGTGCCGCGCTGGTGCTGCACCAGCCGCCGGGGCTCGGCGTCTTCCGCGACCCGCACCGCGGCACCAAGGCCGCGCCGCCCCTGTGGGAGTACGGCAGCTGGATCTCCCCCCGGCACGAGCTGCCCGGAGGCGGCGCCACCGAGGCGGTCGTCTCCTGGAACGTCGACACCCCGCGCGGCAGTTGGATCCAGCTGGAGCTGCGCGGCGGCTACAGCGACGGCAGCCGCTCGCCGTGGCTGGTGATGGGCCGCTGGGCCTCCGGCGAGGGGGACGTCAAACGCGCCTCGCTGGACGGGCAGTCGGACGGTAGGGCGAGCGTCTCGACGGACACCTTCGCCCTCGACGACCCGACCGGCTCCCTGCGCCTGACCTCCTACCAGGTGCGCGCCACGCTCCTGCGCCGCCCCGGCACCCGCGCCACCCCGCGCGTGCGGCGGATCGCCGTGATGGCCTCCGCGCTGCCGCGGCGCTTCACCGTGCCGGCCTCCACGCCCCTCGCGGGCGCCGGGCGGGTGCTGGACGTGCCGCGCTACTCGCAGGAGACGCACGTGGGCCAGTACCCGCAGTACGACGAGGGCGGCGAGGCGTGGTGCAGCCCCACCTCCTCGCAGATGGTCGTGGAGTACTGGGGGCGCCGCCCCGGCGCCGACGAACTGGCCTGGGTGGACAAGGACTTCGCCGACCCGCAGGTCTGCCACGCCGCCCGCGCCACCTACGACTTCGAGTACGAGGGCTGCGGCAACTGGCCCTTCAACGCCGCCTACGCCGCCACGTACCCCGGCATGAACGCCGTGGTGACCAGGCTGCGTTCGCTGAACGACGCCGAGCGGCTGACCGCGGCCGGCATCCCGGTGATCACCTCGATGTCCTTCCTCAAGGGCGAGCTGCGCGGCGCCGGTTACGGCACGGCCGGGCACATCATGGTCGTCAGCGGTTTCACGGCGGACGGGGACGTCGTCGTCAACGACCCGGCGGGCGCCGTCAACCGCGAGGTGCGGCGGGTCTACGGGCGCCGGAGCTTCGAGAACGTCTGGCTGCGCACGCAGCGCAGGAACAAGGACGGCAAGACCGTCCCGGGGCCGGGCGGGGTGGCGTACCTCTACTGGCCGAACGAGATCAGCGCCCGGCAGCGGGCGGCGCTGAGCACGGTGGCGGGGATCCGCTCGGCGTAGGCGTAGGGCTACGGAAAGCCACGGGAAGCCACGGGAGACCCGGGGCGGTCACGCGGGACGTACAGCGCCGGTCCGGTGCGCGGTGGAATACCGCGCACCGGACCGGCGCTGTCTCTCACAGGGACTTCGCCCGCCGTCGCGGCAGGTGTCGCGGCAGGTGGGGCCCCGCGAGCCGCAGTCGATCCAGCCGATCCACAGCCGAGGAGGGCCGCCAGTATGCAGGAGCCGAGAGAGCCGCGCCCGCCCGCGCCCGTCGCGATGCGTACCGCCTGCGGGCGGCTGATCGCCATCCGCCGGCTGCGGCTCGGCGTGCCCGGCCACCGGGCGGTGCGCGTCGCGCTGGACGTCGGCCCCGAGCGCGAGGGCGCCTCGCACGCCTGGGCCTCGCTCAGCCCGCAGGAGGCCCGGGAGCTGGGCTGGCGCCTGATCGAGGCGGCGGAGATCGCGGAGCACGAGAGCGCTTGAAAGCGCCGGCGGCTCAGCCCTCGGCGTCCAGGTACACCCACGCCCCGTCCTGCCGTACGAAGCGGCTGCGCTCGCGCATCTCCCCCGCCTCGCCGCCGTCGCGGTAGTGCGCGCGGAACTCCACCACCCCGGTGTCGTGGAAGGCGCTGCCCGCCGCGGTGTCGAGGATCTCCAGCCGCTCCCAGCGCAGCTTGGGGTCGAAGTCGATCGCGGCCGGGCGGTGCGCGGGGTGCCAGGTGCGCAGCAGGTAGGCCGCGTCGCGCCGGGCGAAGGCGCAGAAGCGCGAGCGCATCAGCTGCTCGGCCGTCACCGCGGCGGCCGTACCGGCGTGGAGCGGGCCGCAGCACCGGGCGTAGGGGGCGGGGAGGCCGCAGGGGCAGGACGTGCTCATGGGAGCCATTGTGCCCGGCCGGGCCCCCGTGTCCGGCCGCCCCCGGGGTCGGGCGGCAGCCGCCGGAGCGCCCTGCCTCACACTCCTGTGCAACTAATTGCACAATCGCTCGGACGCACGCTAGAAAGGTCCTATGAGCGACTCCTACCCTCACCTCCTGAGCCCCCTCGACCTGGGCTTCACCACGCTCCCCAACCGCGTGATCATGGGTTCGATGCACGTCGGCCTGGAGGAGGCCGAGAACGGCTTCGAACGCATGGCCGCCTTCTACGCCGAGCGCGCCCGCGGCGGCGTCGGCCTGATCGTGACCGGCGGCATCGCCCCCAACGAGGCCGGCCGACCCTGGGGCGGCGGCGCCAAGCTGACCACCGAGGAGGAGGTCGCCCAGCACCGGGTGATCACCGAGGCGGTGCACGCCGAGGGCGGCCGGATCGCGATGCAGATCCTGCACTTCGGCCGGTACGCCTACCACGAGGACCTGGTCGCCCCCAGCGCCCTGCAGGCCCCGATCAGCCCCTTCCCGCCGCGCGCCCTCACCGACGCCGAGGTCGAGCAGACCATCGACGACTTCGCGCGCGCGGCCGAGCTGGCGAAGGCCGCCGGCTACGACGGCGTGGAGGTCATGGGCTCCGAGGGCTACCTGGTCAACGAGTTCATCGCGGCGCAGACCAACCGGCGCGAGGACCGCTGGGGCGGTTCGTACGAGAACCGCACCCGCTTCCCGCTGGAGATCGTGCGCCGGGTGCGCGAGCGCGTCGGCCCGGACTTCATCGTCGTCTACCGCCTCTCGATGCTCGACCTGGTCCCCGGCGGCTCCACGCTGGAGGAGGTCGTCTCGCTGGCCAAGGAGATCGAGACGGCCGGGGCCACGATCCTCAACACCGGCATCGGCTGGCACGAGGCGCGCATCCCGACCATCGCCACCTCCGTGCCGCGCGGCGCGTACACCTGGGTGACCGAGAAGGTCATGGGCGCGGTGACGATCCCGCTGGTGACCAGCAACCGCATCAACACCCCCGAGCTGGCCGAGGAGATCCTCGCCGCCGGCCGCGCGGACCTGGTCTCGATGGCGCGGCCCTTCCTCGCCGACCCGGACTTCGTGGCCAAGGCGCGGGCGGGGCGGCCCGAGGCGATCAACACCTGCATCGGCTGCAACCAGGCGTGCCTGGACCACACCTTCAGCCTGAAGATCACCTCCTGCCTGGTCAACCCGCGCGCCTGCCACGAGACGGAGCTGGTCCTTTCCCCCACCCGCACCGCCCGGCACATCGCGGTCGTGGGCGCCGGACCGGCCGGTCTGGCCTGCGCGGTCACGGCGGCCGAGCGCGGGCACGCGGTCACGCTCTTCGACGCGGCCGAGGAGATCGGCGGCCAGCTGAACATCGCCCGCAAGGTGCCGGGCAAGCAGGAGTTCGACGAGACACTGCGCTACTACCGCACCCAGCTGGCGGACCACAAGGTGGACGTGCGCCTCGGCCGGGAGGTCGGGGTCGAGGAGCTGGCCGGTTTCGACGAGGTCGTCCTGGCCACCGGCGTCACCCCGCGCATCCCCGAGATCCCGGGCCTCGACCACCCCAGCGTGCTCACGTACCTCGACGTGCTGCGCGACGGCGCCGAGGTCGGCGAGCGGGTCGCGGTGATCGGGGCCGGCGGCATCGGCTTCGACGTGGCGGAGTTCCTCACCGACGAGGGCGAGAACGCGGCGCAGGAGCCGGAGGTCTTCTTCCGGCAGTGGGGCGTGGACACCTCCTACGCGGCGGCCGGCGGCCTGCGCGCCCCCGAGCGCTCGACGTCGCCGCGCACGGTCCACCTGCTGCAGCGCAAGAGCAGCAAGGTCGGCGCGGGGCTGGGCAAGACGACCGGCTGGATCCACCGCAACGAGCTGAAGCAGCGCGGCGTGACGATGGTCGCGGGCGCCTCCTACGACCGGATCGACGACGCGGGCCTGCACCTGACGGTCGACGGCGAGAGCCGGGTGCTGGAGGTCGACACCGTCGTGCTGTGCACGGGCCAGGAGCCGCGCCGCGAGCTGCACGCGGCGCTCACCGCGGCCGGGATCGAGGCGCACCTGATCGGCGGCGCGGACGTGGCGGCGGAGCTGGACGCCAAGCGCGCCATCGACCAGGGCACCCGCCTGGCGGCGGGTTTCTGACCCCCGGCCGTCGCCGGCCCCGCGTCCGCGGGCGCGGGGCCGGCGATATCGTCCGTAGGATCTGCCCATGTCCCTCCCGCACGCCATCTTGACCGCGCTGCTCGAGAAGCCGTCGTCCGGGCTGGAGCTGACCCGGCGCTTCGACCGGTCGATCGGGTACTTCTGGTCGGCCACCCACCAGCAGATCTACCGCGAGCTGGGGCGGCTGGAGGGCGCGGGGTTGATCCGCTCGCTGGCGGGTGCGCAGCCGGCGCGCGGGCAGAAGCGGCGCTACGAGGTGCTGCCCGCCGGGCGGGCGGAGCTGCGGGAGTGGGTGGGGGCCCGCCAGGATCCCAAGCCGCTGCGGGAGCCGCTCTTCCTGCGGCTGCGGGCGGCGGCGGTGGTCGGAACAAAGGGGCTGCGGGCCGAGCTGCTGCGCCATCTCGGGCTGCACGAGCGGCAGTTCGCCGAGTACCGGCTCATCGAGGAGCGCGACTTCGCCGCGCCCGAGCCGACGCCGGCGCAGCGGCTGCAGCACGTGGTGCTGAAGGCCGGCCTGGCGATGGAGCGCCAGTGGATCGAATGCCTCGGGGACGCGATCGAGGAGCTGGCGGCCATCGACGCGGCCGCGGGCGCCCCTGCGGGCCCGGGCGGCACGGAGTCCGGCAGCACGGACGCCGCCACCGGCCGGTCGGCCGACGGCGGCGTCAGTACGGAAGCGTCCGGCCCGACGGCGTCCTGAGATCCAGGTCGCGGTCCCGGCGCGGCATCGGTCGTGGTCGTACGCGAATGCGGATCTGCTGGTTCATCTCGCCCTCCCTGATCGCGTTGCGTCTCCCTTACCCTCTACCGGAGTGCTTCACCCCGCATCAGCGCTCCGAAGGTGCACGCGGCTTCCCCCCGGCTTCCCCGCAGGAAGCAGCCGTCGTCCCGAACGTACCCCCGGGGTCCGACAGAGCGCCGCGCCCACGCCCCGTTTCCGCGCGGAAGAGGCGTTGTGGCAACGGGTGTTCGCATCGGCCGCGTTAGCATTTCGGGATGGATCATCACCGCGTACTGGACGCCTTCGCCGCCGAGGCCGGTCAACTCACCGACGCACTGGGCGACCTGGCGCGGGAGGACTGGGCGCGCCCCACCGGCTGCGCTCCCTGGTCGGTCGCCGAGCTGCTGTCCCACGTACGGATGACGGCGGCCCGGCTGCCCGTGATGCTGGCGCGGCGCCCGGTGCCAGCGCGCGCGGAGGTCTCGGCGCGCGGCTACTACCGCCCCGACGAGCGCTTCTCCCCCGCCACGGACGCGGTGCGCATCGCCTCGGCGCAGGAGGAGGCCGCCGAACACCCCGACCAGGTGCGGGCGTTCGAGGAGGTCTGGCGCGAGGCGTACGCCCTGTGCGCGGCGGAGCCCGCGGAGCGGGTCGTCACCACCCGGCACGGCGACGCGATGCTGCTGGACGACTTCCTCGTCACGCGGGTGGTCGAACTGGCCGTGCACGGGCTGGACTTGGCGCTGGCGCTGGAGCGGCCCGCGTGGACGACCCCGCAGGGCGCCGGCGTGGTGGAGGAGCTGCTGCTCGGCTCCCCGGCCCCGCAGGGCGTGCCCGAACTGGGCTGGGACCGGGCGCTGTTCCTGCGCAAAGCCACCGGCCGCGAGCCGGTCGGCGCCGAGGAGTCCGTACGGCTGGAGGCGCTGGGGGTGCACTGGCTGACGCTGGGGTGAGCGCCCCCGCGACGGGGGCGCCCACCGGGGCCGGTTCAGCGCGGTGGCCCTACCACTGGCTGGGCGCGTAGTCCTTCAGGAAGCAGCCGTGCAGGTCCTCGCCCAGCTCGCCGCGCACGATCGGGTCGTAGACCCGTGCCGCCCCGTCGACCAGGTCCAGCGGGGCGTGGAAGCCCTCGTCGGCCAGGCGCATCTTGTCGGGGTGCGGGCGCTCGTCGGTGATCCAGCCGGTGTCGACGGCCGTCATCAGGATGCCGTCCGTCTCCAGCATCTCGGTGGAGCTGGTGCGCGTGAGCATGTTCAGCGCGGCCTTCGCCATGTTGGTGTGCGGGTGGCCCGGTCCCTTGTAGCCGCGGCTGAACTGGCCCTCCATGGCGGAGACGTTCACCACGTACTTGCGCCGGGCCGGGGCGGCCGCGAGCGCCGGGCGCAGCCTGCTGACCAGCAGGAACGGCGCGGTGACGTTGCAGAGCTGGACCTCCAGCAGCTCCAGCGGGTCCACCTCCTCGACCTTCTGGATCCAGCTGTTGCTGGAGTCCAGGTCGGGGATCAGCCCGCCGGCGTCGATGGCGGTGCCGGCCTCGATGCGCGCCGGGGAGGCGTTGCCCTTGGTCAGCGCGAGGGCCGTGACGGCGTTGGCGTCCAGGGCGGGGGCGCCGGCGGCGGGGAGCGCCTTGGGGGCGCCGCTGCCGAAGGTGCCCAGCACCGTCATCGCCGGCAGCTCGCCGGCGGGCAGCGGGGTGCTCTCGGCGTCGACCAGCGAGGCATACGCCTGCGGGCTGCGGCGGACGGTCTGCGCGGCGTTGTTGATCAGGATGTCCAGCGGTCCGGCCGCCGCGACCTCCTCCGCCAGCCCGACGACCTGCGCGGGGTCGCGCAGGTCGATGCCGACGATCTTCAGCCGGTGCAGCCACTCGCCGCTGTCGGGCATCGCCTTGAAGCGGCGCACCGCATCCGCCGGGAAGCGCGTGGTGATCGTGGTGTGCGCGCCGTCGCGCAGCAGCCGCAGCGCGATGTACATGCCGATCTTCGCGCGACCGCCCGTGAGCAGCGCCCGCCGGCCGGTGAGGTCGGTGCGCGCGTCGCGGCGCCGGCGGTTCTCGGCGGCGCAGGGCTGGCAGAGCTGGTGGTAGAAGGCGTCGACCTCGACGTAGCGGCTCTTGCATATGTAGCAGGACCGGGGCCGCTGCAGCACGCCGACGATCTCGCTGGTCGCGGTCGCGGTGAGCGTCCGCCCCTGGGTCTCGTCGTCGATGCGGTCGGCGGCGCCGGTCGCGGTGGCCTCGGTGACGGCCTTGTCGTGCGCGGTCTTCGCGGCGCGCCGCTCGGAGCGGCGGCGCTGCTTGACCGTGCGGTAGATGTGCGAGGTGGCCTGGCGGACCGCGATCGCGTCGGGGTGGTCGATCGGCAGTGTGTCGAGCTCGTCGACGATGCTCATGAAGAGCTTCAGCCGCTCGGGGTCGATCCCCGGGTGCTCCTGCTCGTCACCGGGCCCGCCGGGATGGTTGTCACTCACTGTCATCGTCCTGTCGCCTTCTGCTTCCCGCGCATCGCATACGCCGCATCGACTGTACGGACTGGGGCCCCGTGTTTCCAAAACGGGGCCTTCCGGACCGGCGGCCGCCCGACCACGGCGGTGGCTAGGCGAGGGTGTCCGACCACCACACGGTGGTGTCCGGGGGCAGTACGGCCTCCTCGCCGGCGACCGCGGGGGCCGTACCGCTGGTGAGCAGGACGCGGGCCGCGGGGGCGGGGAGGCGGACCTCGGCGCCGGTGGTGTTCGCCGTGCAGACGAAGGCGCCGCGGCGGAAGGACAAGACGCCCTCGGGGGCGTCCAGCCAGGTCACCGCCTCGCCGGCGCCCAGGTCGGGGTGCTCGTGGCGGACGGCGAGCGCGCGGCGGTAGAGCTCCAGGGTGGAGTCGGGGTCGCCGCTCTGCGCCTCGACGCTCAGGTCGCCCCAGGCCGCCGGCTGGGGGAGCCAGCTGCCGCCCGTGCCGAAGCCGTAGGACGTGCCGCCGACGGTCCACGGGATGGGCACCCGGCAGCCGTCGCGGAAGCCGTCCTGGCCGGCGCCGCGGAAGTAGGCGGGGTCCTGGCGGACCTCGTCGGGCAGGTCGGTGACGTCGGGCAGGCCCAGCTCCTCGCCCTGGTAGACGTACGCCGAGCCGGGCAGCGCCAGCATCAGCAGGCTCGCGGCGCGGGCGCGGCGCAGGCCCAGTCCGCGGTCGCCGGGCTCGCGGATCTGGGTGCCCTGGGCGGCGTCGTGGGCGAAGCGGGTGGCGTGGCGGGTGACGTCGTGGTTGGACAGGACCCAGGTGGCGGGGGCGCCGACCGGGCGCATCGCCGCCAGGGAGGTGTCGATGACCTCGCGCAGTGCGGCGGCGTCCCAGGGGGTGCCCAGGTACTGGAAGTTGAACGCCTGGTGCAGCTCGTCGGGGCGCACGTAGTTCGCGGTGCGCTCCACGGTGGGGGTCCACGCCTCGGCCACCGCGATGCGCTCGCCGTCGTACTCCTCCAGGATCGTGCGCCAGGAGCGGTAGATCCCGTGGACGCCGTCCTGGTCGAAGAAGGGCATCACGTCGTTGCCGAGCAGCTTGAGCTGGTCGCCTGCTTCGGCGCCGCCGATGTCGGGCAGGCCGGGGGCCTTGACCAGGCCGTGGGCGACGTCCACGCGGAAGCCGTCGACGCCCATGTCCAGCCAGAAGCGCAGGATGGAGCGGAACTCGTCGGCGACGGCGGGGTGCTCCCAGTTGAAGTCGGGCTGCTCGGGGGCGAAGAGGTGCAGGTACCACTCGCCGTCCGCCACGCGGGTCCAGGCGGGGCCGCCGAAGATGGACTCCCAGTCGTTGGGCGGCAGTTCACCGCTCGCGCCCTTGCCGGGGCGGAAGTGGTAGCGGGCGCGGGCCGGGGAGCCGGGGCCCTCGCGCAGGGCGCGCTGGAACCACTCGTGCCGGTCGGAGGAGTGGTTGGGCACCAGGTCGACGATGATCCGCAGGCCCAGCTCGTGCGCGTCGCGGATGAGGGCGTCGGCGTCCAGGAGGGTGCCGAACATCGGGTCGATGGCCCGGTAGTCGGCGACGTCGTAGCCGCCGTCGGCCTGCGGGGAGGCGTAGAAGGGGCTCAGCCAGACGGCGTCCACCCCGAGGTCGGCGAGGTAGGGCAGCCGGGCGCGGACGCCCTCCAGGTCGCCCATGCCGTCGCCGTCGGCGTCCGCGAAGCTGCGCGGGTACACCTGGTAGATCACGGCGTCGCGCCACCAGCCGGTGGCTCCGTCCCGGCTGGCCCGGGGGCCTGCGGTCGCGGGCAGGGCGGAGTGCTGCGTCATACGTCGGTCCCTTGGAGAAGTACGGACGGGCGGGAGGGGGTCAGGACTGGGGGGTCAGGGCTGAGCGGTCAGGACTTGGCGGCACCGGCGGTCAGGCCGGTGACGAGGTGCCGCTGGACAAGGTAGAAGAACACGGCGGCCGGCAGCGCGATCAGCACGCCGGTGGCGGCCATCAGGTTCCACTGCTGGTCGTGCTCGCTGACGAAGGTCGCCAGACCGGTGGGCAGCGTGTACTTGTCCTCGCTGAGCATCAGCACCGAGGCGAAGGCGAACTCCGCCCAGGCGGTGAGGAAGGTGTAGAAGGCGGCGACGGCCAGTCCGGGCCGGGCCAGCGGCAGCACGAGGCGGTAGAAGGTGCCGAAGGGGCTGAGGCCGTCGACCCGGCCGGCCTCGTCGATCTCGACCGGGATGGTGTCGAAGTAGCCCTTGAGCAGCCAGGCGCAGTACGGGAACGCGGTGGTGCAGTTGGCCAGGATCAGGATCCAGTAGGTGTCCAGCAGGTCCAGGCCGGCCGCCAGGTTGTACAGCGGCACGATCAGGATCGCCATCGGGAACATCTGCGTGACCAGGAACGCCCACATCAGCTGCCGGTGTCCGGGGAAGCGCATCCGGGAGACGGCGTAGCCGGCGCTGGCGGCGACGAAGACGGCCAGCACGCACGTACCGAGCGCCACGATCAGGGAGTTGGTGAACCAGCTGATGAACTCGGTGTCGCCGAGGACCTTGCTGTAGTTCGCCAGGCTCAGCTTCCCGGCGATCTCGTCGGCGTGCAGGAAGTCCGTCTTGTCGGGGCCCAGGGAGATCCAGGTGATCCAGCCGACGGGGAAGAAGGCGACGAACGCGGCGGTCAGCAGCGTGGCGTGCAGCGCCAGCGAGGCGCCGGGCCCGCGCTGCCCGCGGCGCCGCGCGGCGCGCGCCGGCTGCACGGGGGCGGCGGTGTCGCTCGTGGGGGTGGTGGTTGCCATGGCCGTGGCTGTCCTCTCGTGGGTCATCAGGCCGCCGCCTGCTCGTTGCGGGCG
The DNA here is from genome assembly GCF_042663125.1 of Streptomyces polyrhachis. Classification (NCBI taxonomy): domain Bacteria; kingdom Bacillati; phylum Actinomycetota; class Actinomycetes; order Kitasatosporales; family Streptomycetaceae; genus Streptomyces; species Streptomyces polyrhachis. The sequence continues at coordinate 167,506 of NZ_JBHSZO010000005.1, forward strand.
AGCCAGCGCCGGTAGAAGGAGACGAGGACGACGAGCATCGACAGGATGATCACGCCGTAGGCGGCCGAGCCGGCGTAGTCGCGCGGGGTCTGGCCGAAGCCCAGTTCGTAGGCCCAGGTGACGAGGATCTGCGCTTCGGGGGCGCTGTTGCCGAAGAGCAGGAAGATGATGATGAACTGGTTGAACGTCCAGATGAAGCCCAGCATCACCACGGTGGAGCTGACCGAGCGCAGCCCCGGCATCGTGACGTGCCGGAAGCGCTGCCAGGCACTGGCCCCGTCGGTCTCCGCGGCCTCGTACAGCTCACTGGGGATGGACTGCATGCCGCCGAGCAGCGAGAGCATCATGAACGGCACGCCGCACCAGGTGTTGACCATGATGGCGGCGGTGCGCTGCCAGAAGGGCTCGCTCAGCCAGTCGGGGGTGGGCAGGTGGGCCCAGCCCAGCGCGGCGTTGAGGACGCCGCCGTCGTCGGCGAGGATCAGCCGCCAGGAGAAGACGGTGACGAAGGTGGGCACGGCCCAGGGCAGGATCAGCACCAGGCGGTAGAAGGTGCGCCCGCGCAGCTCGCGGTTGAGGAGCGAGGCGAGGCCCAGGCCGATGCCGAAGTGCAGGGCGACGCAGGAGACGGTCCAGAAGAGCGTCCAGCCGAACTGCTGCCAGAAGGTGTCGGAGCCGCTGCCGGTGAGGATGTCGACGTAGTGGTCGAGGCCCACGAAGGGGAAGGCGTCGGGGATCTCGTTGACGCCGATGGTGCGGCCGACGTTGTCGCTGTTGGCGTCGGTGAGGGAGAGGTAGACGCCGCGGCCCAGCGGGTAGGCCACCAGCAGGCCGAGCACGGCCACGACCGGCGCCACCATGGCGTAGGCGTACCAGTGGCGGTTGTAGGACTGCTTGATGCGTGTGATCACGATGGCACCTCGGGGCCGCGCGGAATCGTGGTACGGGGGTCGGATACGGCGATGACCGGTGCGGCCGGCCCCCTGGGGAGGCCGGCCGCACCGGTGGTTCACCGGGTCAGCTGAAGTCCTTCAGCAGCTTCTTGTAGTCCTCGGCGATCTTGTCCAGACCCTCCTGCGTGGACTGCTTGCCCTGCAGGATCTTCGTCAGGTTCTGTCCGAAGGAGTCACCCAGCAGGGTGCTGTACTCGGGCAGCTCCGGGCGCGGCTGCGCGGAGTCGGCCAGCACCTGCTGGAAGTCCGCGATGCCCGGGGTGGCCTTGACCTCGGCGGTGTAGGCGGAGGTGCGGGTGGGCAGGGTGCCGTTCTTCAGGGCGATCTGCGCCTGGGTCTCGCCGGAGGTCATCCAGCCGACGAACTTCAGCGCGGCCTCCTGCTCGGCCTTCGGGGAGCCGGCGTAGACGGAGAGGTTGTGGCCGCCGGTCGGGGCGCCGGACTTGCCGGTGGAGCCGGCCGGGGGGGACGCCACGCCGAGGTTGGCCGGGTCGGTGAAGGCCTTGCCCTTCAGGATGTTGGTCAGCTCCCAGGGACCCTGGACGATCATCGCGACCTTGCCGTTGACGAACGCGTCCTGCATGTGCGCGTAGGCGTCGGCGGTCACGTCCAGCTTGGCCACGCCGGGCGCGGCGAGGACGTCCTTGGAGATGTCGACGGCCTTGACGGCCTCCGGGGAGTTGATCGTGATCTTCTTGCCCGCGGCGTCCACCATGTCGGTGCCCTCGCCGTAGAGGAAGGGCAGCTCGTAGTAGGTGGCGTTGTTCAGCCAGAAGCCGTCGACGCCGGCCTTGTCCTTGACGTCCTTGGCGACCTGCTTGAGCTCGTCCCAGGTGGCGGGGGCCTTGTCGTGGCCGGCCTTCTTCAGGAGGTCCTTGTTCCACATCAGGCCGAGGGTGTCGGTCACGATGGGGGCGCCGTAGGTCTTGCCCTCGTACTGCGCCTGCTTGAGCAGCGAGGGGGTGATGTCGTCCTGCTTGTCCAGCGCGGCGGTGCCGTCGAGCGGGGCGAGGTACTGCAGCTTGGCCCAGGAGGAGGTCCAGCCGACCTCGGCGCGGATGACGTCCGGGGCGCCCTTGCTGCCGGCGGCCGTCTGGAACTTGTTCTGCGCCTGGTCGAAGGGCACGTTGACGTACTTGACCTTGATCTTCGGGTTCTTGTTCTCGAAGTCCTTGATCAGGGCCTGGTAGTTGGGGGCCTCGTTGGTGGCGTTCGAGGTGTCCCACCACGTGATCGTCACGGGCTTGTCGGCGGACTTGCCGTCGCTGTCGCCGTTGTCACCGCAAGCCGTCGCCGCGAGCGCAAGGGTTGCGACAAGGGCGGTGGCTGTGAACACCCGCTGGGGTATGCCACGTCGCATGTGAACTCCTTCAAAGGTGGACCGCTTCATCGCGGCGCCGGACGCGGAGGAAGCTAACAGCTCCGCAAGCCTTGCGAAAGACCTTGCAGAGCTTTTCCGCAAGAGCCCTCGATCGTTACCATCGCGTGTCCGGTACGTTGCCGCCCCGCATCCGGTGGGCGGTCTGGGGGTACGGAACGGGGGCGGCGGGGTCCGCACGGCGGTGGGAGCGGCTGCGACTGCAAGCACTATCGCAAAGCCTTGCACAGCTGTTACGGTGCCAGCGCCAGCACCACGGACGAAGAGAGAGCACCCCCACGATGACGGGACTTGCCGATATCGCCACCCAGGCGGGGGTGAGCGCGGCCACGGTCAGCCGGGTTCTCAACGGCAAACCGGGGGTCGCCGCCACCACCCGCCAGTCGGTGCTGGCGGCGCTGGACGTCCTGGGCTACGAGCGGCCGGTGCGGCTTCGCCAGCGCAGCGCGGGCCTCATCGGGCTGATCATCCCGGAGCTGGACAACCCGATCTTCCCGGCCTTCGCCCAGGTCATCGGCGAGTCGCTGGCCCGCCAGGGCTACACGCCGGTGCTGGCGACGCAGTCGCCGGGCGGCTCCACCGAGGACGAGCTGACCGAGATGCTGGTCGACCACGGCGTCGACGGCATCGTCTTCGTCTCCGGCCTGCACGCCGACACCTCCGCCGACATGTCGCGCTACGAGCGGCTGCGCGGCCAGGGGGTGCCGTTCGTCCTCATCAACGGCTTCTCCGAGCAGGTCCGCGCCCCGTTCGTCTCCCCCGACGACCGGGCGGCGATGAAGCTGGCACTGACGCATCTGGTCTCGCTGGGCCACCGGCGCATCGGGCTGGCCCTCGGGCCGAAGCGGTTCGTGCCGGTCCAGCGCAAGACGGAGGGCTTCCTCTCGGCGATGGCGGAGCTGCTGGAGGTGGGCGAGTCGCAGGCCAGGGAGCTGGTGCAGCACTCGCTGTACTCGCTGGAGGGCGGCCAGGCGGCGGCCTCCGCGCTGCTGGAGCGCGGCTGCACGGCGCTGGTGTGCGCCAGCGACATGATGGCGCTGGGGGCGATACGGGCCGCGCGCCAGCGCGGGCTGTCCGTCCCCGGCGAGGTCTCGGTGGTGGGCTTCGACGACTCCCCGCTGGTGGCCTTCACCGACCCGCCGCTGACCACGATCCGCCAGCCGGTGACGGCGATGGGGCAGGCCGCGGTGCGGGCGCTGCTGGAGGAGATCGGCGGGACGCCGGCGCCGCACAGCGAGTTCGTGTTCATGCCGGAGCTGGTGGTGCGGGGCTCGACGGCCGCGGTCCCGCGGGCGCGGGCGGCCGCGGACTGAACCCGTGGCGCCCGTCCGCGGTGACCTGACCGGCCGGCCCCCCTCACGCGTACAGCGCCGGGCGCTCCCCCACCGCCACCGGGACCACGCCGCCCGTGCGCTGGGCCTCGACCGTCGCCGCCGCGACCGCCGTGGCCGCGTAGCCGTCCCAGGCGCTGGGGCCACTCGCCGTGCCGGCCGCAACTGAGTCGCACCACGCCCGCAGTTCCGCGTCGAAGGCGGCGGAGAAGCGCTCGCCCCACCCCTGGTCGATCTCGGTGCCCGCGCGGGCGGCGGCGCGCAGGTGGGGGCGGGCGGGATCGGGGAGGCGGATCAGGCCGAGTTCGCCGACCGTCTCGCACTGGACGTCGTAGCCGTACTGGCAGTTGACGAAGACCTCGACGTCGATACGGACCCCGCCGGCCGTCTCGAAGAGCATCACCTGCGGGTCGGCGAGGTGCGGGTGGCGGCGGCTGGTGGAGCGGGGCAGGACGACCTGGGCGGAGACGATCTCGTCGGCGAGCAGCCAGCGCGCGGCGTCGATCTCATGGACGGCGCTGTCCTGGGCGGCCATCTCGGTGGTGTAGGCGAGCGGCGCCGAGCGGTTGCGGTGGGCGCAGTGCATCAGCAGCGGGCGGCCGATGCGGCCGTCCTCGACGGCCCGTTTGACCTCGCGGTAGCCGGGGTCGTAGCGGCGCATGAAGCCGACCTGCACCAGGCGGCGGCCCAGGCGCTGTTCCGCGGCCATGATGCGCCGGCAGTCGGCGACCGTGGTGGCGAGGGGTTTCTCGCACAGGACCGGTTTGGCGGCGGCGACGGCGGCGAGCACGTGCTCGGCGTGGGTGGGGCCCCAGGAGGCGACGAGCACCGCGTCCACGTCGTCGGCGCCGATCAACTCGGCGCCCGAGGCGGCGACTCGGGCGCCGCAGCGGGCGGCGGCCTTCTCAGCGGCGGCGGTGTCGAGGTCGGCCACCGCGCTGATCCGGGCCCCGCTGACGGTGCGGGTCACGCGCTCGATGTGCTCGCGGCCGATGGCACCGGTGCCGATCACGCCTATCCGTACGGTCATGCGGACTGCTCTCCGTCCAGGTTGATCTGGTGGTTCGGGTGGGTCAGGTAGTTCGGGTGGGTCAGGTCGCGGTGAGGCCGAGTCCGCCGAGGTACGCGCGGGTGCGCACCGCGACGGGCAGCGGGACCTCGGGGGCGCAGGGGTAGAGGTCCTGCTCCACGATGACGAACAACTCCGCGTCCAGCCGGGTGAGTTGCGCCACGATCTCGGCGGGGTGCGGGACACCCGCCGGGGGTTCGACGCAGACGCCGCGTTTCACCGCCTCGCCGAAGGAGAGCTTCTCGGCGGCGACCTGGGCGAGGATCGCGGGGTCCATCTGCTTGATGTGGACGTAGCCGATGCGCTCGCCGAAGCGGCGGATGAGGTCGAGGTTGTCGCCGCCGCCGTAGGCGACGTGGCCGGTGTCCAGGCACAGCCCCGTCCAGCGGGCGTCGGTGGCGTTGAGGAAGCGCTCGATCTCCGGCTGGGTCTGGATGTGGCTGTCGGCGTGCGGGTGGACGACGAGGCGGATGTCGTACTCCTCGCGCAGCAGCCGCCCGAGCCGGTCGGCGGTGCGGCCGAGCAACGCCCACTGGGCGGCGTCGAGTTCGGGCGGTTCGGTGAAGGCGCCGGTCTTCTCCTCGCGGTAGAGCGGCGGGATGAGGACCAGGTGGCGGGCGCCGGCGGCGGCGGTGAGCGCGGCGACGCGGCGGACCTGGGCGAGGGTCTCGTCCCACAGGTCGGGGCGGTGCAGGGCGCCGAAGACGGTGCCGCCGGAGACCCGCAGCCCGCGCGCGGCCAACTCCTCGGCCAGCCGGTCGGGTTCGGTGGGCAGGTAGCCGTACGGGCCCAACTCCAGCCAGCGGTATCCCGCCTGGACCAGCTCGTCGAGGAAGCGGGTGTAGGGGACCTGGCGTTCGTCGTCGGCGAACCAGACGCCCCAGGAGTCGGGGGCGGAGCCCAGGCAGAGGTTGCCGGCGGTGCGGCGGTGCGGGGCGGGGGTTGCCATGAGGGAGGTCCTTCCCGAGGTGGCTTACAGATACGGCCGCTGGGCCCGTTTGGCTTCGCGGTACGCGGCGTGGGCGGCCCGGGTGGCCTCGTCGTCGGCGACCTCGGCCACCGGCACGTCCCACCAGGCCGCCCCGGGCGCCCCGGGCGGCAGGGGGTAGCCGCCGTCCGGGGCCGGTGGGACGAGTGCGGTGGCGACGTGCACGACGGTGGTCTCCCCGGCGGCGCGCGCCTCGTTCAGCGCGGCGCGGAACTGGGCCGTACCGGACGCCCGCAGCACCCGCGCGCCCAGGCTCGCGGCGTTGGCCGCCAGGTCCACGGGCAGCGGGGCGCCGTCGAGTCGGCCGGTCTTGCGGTCGCGGTAGCGGTAGCGGGTGCCGAAGCGCTGCGAGCCGAGGGACTCGGAGAGCGCGCCGATGGAGGCGAAGCCGCCGTTGTCGACCAGCACGACGGTGAGCTTCAGCCCCTCGGAGACGGCGGTCACCAGCTCCTGGCACATCATCAGGTACGAGCCGTCGCCGACCAGCACCACCACCTCCCTCTCGGGCGCGGCCAGTTTCACCCCGACCCCGGCGGCGATCTCGTAGCCCATGCAGGAGTAGGCGTACTCCACGTGGTACGCCTTCGGGTCGCGGGCCCGCCAGAGCGCCTGCAGGTCGCCGGGCAGCGAGCCGGCGGCGGCCACGACGACGTCGCGCTCGCCCAGCACCTCGTCCAGGACGCCGAGGATCTCGGTCTGGGCGGGCAGCGGTCCGGGGCCGGCGCGGTAGGCGCGGTCGGTGATCTGCCGCCAGTCGTCGGCCAGTTGGCGCACCCGGGCCCGGTAGGCGGGGTCCGTACGCCAGCCCGCCAGCGCGCGGCCGAGCCCCTCCAGGCCGGCCCTGGCGTCGGCGACCAGCGGCTCGGCGGCGTGCTTCACGGCGTCCAGGCGGGCGGTGTTGAGGTTGACGAAGCGGACGGCGGGGTCGGCGAAGACGGTGCGGCTGGCGGTGGTGAAGTCGCTGTAGCGGGTGCCGATGCCGAGCACCACGTCGGCCTCGGCGGCCAACCGGTTCGCGGCGGCCGTCCCGGTGGCGCCGAGCGCGCCGACCGCGCAGGGGTGGTCCCAGCCGATCGCGCCCTTCCCGGCGTGGGTGTCGGCCACCGGGATGCCGGTCGCGGCGGCGAACTCCCGCAGCTCCTCGCAGGCTTGGGAGTACACCACCCCTCCGCCGGCGACGATCAGCGGTCTGCGCGCCTGCCGCAGCAGCGCCGCCGCGCGGGCGAGCGCCGCCGGCTCGGGCTGCGGGCGTCCCACGTGCCAGACGCGGCGGCGGAGGAACTCCTCGGGCCAGTCGAAGGCCTCGGCCTGGACGTCCTGCGGCAGGCAGAGGGTCACCGCGCCGGTCTCCGCCGGGTCGGTGAGCACGCGCATCGCGGCCAGGGCGGCGGGGATGAGCTGCTCGGGGCGCTGGACGCGGTCGAAGTAGCGCGAGACGGGCCGCAGCGCGTCGTTGACGGAGACATCGCCGTGGCGGGGGTCCTCCAGCTGCTGCAGTACGGGCTCGGCGACCCGGGTGGCGAAGGTGTCGCCGGGCAGGAGGAGGACGGGCAGCCGGTTGGTGGTGGCCAGGGCGGCGCCGGTGACGAGGTTGGTGGCGCCGGGGCCGACGGAGGTGGTGCAGGCGAAGGTGGCGAGGCGGTCGTGGGCCTTGGCGTAGGCGGCGGCGGTGTGCACCATGGCCTGCTCGTTGCGGGCCAGGAAGTAGGGCAGCTCCTCGGCGTGCTGGAGCAGCGCCTGCCCGATCCCGGCGACGTTGCCGTGGCCGAAGATGCCCCACACCCCGTCGACCAACCGCCGCTCGCGGCCGTCGCGTTCGCTGTACTGGGCGGCCAGGAAGCGTACGAGCGCCTGGGCGGTGGTGAGTCTCACCGGGCTCCTCCGTGCTGCGGGTGCGGGGCCGCGGCGAACGGCAGCCGGGGGTCCACCTGCTGCCCCGGCCACGTGGCGCGTACCCAGGCGTGCGCCGGGTCGTCGCGGATCAGCCAGGCCCGCTCGGGGCCGGGTCCTGCCATGACGTTGAGGTAGTACAGGTCGTAGCCCGGCGCGGCCGTCGACGGCCCGTGCCAGCCGTGCGGGACGAGCACCGTGTCGCCGTCGCGGACCTCCGCCAGCACGTCCAGGGGCCGCCCGGGGGTGCCGCGGACGCGCTGGTAGCCCAGGCCGCCGGGGGCGGTCTGGAAGTAGTAGACCTCCTCCAACTCGCTCTCAGTACCCGGGTGTTGCTCGTCGTGCTTGTGCGGCGGGTAGGAGGACCAGTTGCCGCCGGGGGTCAGCACCTCGCAGACCAGCAGCCGTTCGGCCGCGAAGGTGTGCGGCAGGCAGTAGTCGTGCACCTGGCGGCTGCAGCTCCCGGCCCCGCGCAGCTCGATCGGCACGGCGCCGGCGGGCCCGTAGCGCACGGGCAGCCGCCGCTCGCAGCGGGCACTGGGCAGCGCGAAGCGGCCGCCGTCGCGGCTGGTGAGGCGGGCCTCGCAGTCGCGGGGCAGGTAGAGGAAGTCACTGGGCGGCCCGAACACGCCGCTGCGGCCGACCAGTCGGTACGAGGCGCCCTCGGCCTCCACCGCGCAGCCCCCCGCCAGCGGCAGCACCAGGTGCTCCGCGTCTCCGGTCGCCACGGCGTACACCACCCCGGGGGCGGCGTCCAGGACCCGCAGCCCGCTGTAGCGCCAGCCGGCCGTCTCGGGAGTGATGACCGTGCGGTACGGGCCCTCGGCGCTCTCGCCCGCCCGCAGATGGGTCTTGGTCATCGCGCCCCCTGCGCGCGGACGGCGCCCAGGAGCCGCTCCACCTCGGCCTCGGTGGGCATGGCGTCGGAGCAGGCCAGCTGTCCGGCGACATGGGCGCCGGCCGCGCCCGCGAAGGCGAGGGTGCGCTCCACCTCCCAGTCGGCGAGCAGTCCGTGCACCAGCGCGCCGCCGAAGGCGTCGCCGGCGCCGAGTCCGTTGACGACGTCGACCGGCACGGGCGGCTGCTCGACGGTGGTGCCGTCGCGGTGCACGGCCAGCACCCCGCGCGGGCCCTGCTTGACGACGGCCAGCTCAACGCCCGTGGCGAGCAGGGCCCTTGCCGCCCGGTACGGATCGCTCTCGCCGGTGGCGACCTCGCACTCCGCGAGGTTGCCGACGGCGACCGTGGCGTGGGCGAGCGCCTGCCCGTACCAGTCGCGCGGCGGGGTGCGCCAGAACATCGGGCGCCAGTCCAGGTCGAAGACCGTGTGCCGGGCACGGTCGCGGGCCCGCAGGGCGGCCAGGGTGGCCGAACGGCTCGGCTCCTCGCACAGACCGGTGCCGGTCATCCAGAAGACGCGGGCGGCGCGGATCGCGTCGAGGTCCAACTCACCGATGGATATGTCGAGATCGGGGGCCTTGGGGAAGCGGTAGAAGTACAGCGGGAAGTCGTCGGGCGGGAACAGCTCGCAGAACACCACCGGCGTCGGCAGCCCCGGCGACACGCCCACCTGCGCGGTGTCCACGCCGTATCCGGTGAGCGCGGTGCGGACGAAGGCGCCGAAGGGGTCGGCGCCGGTCTTGGTGACCACCCCGGCGCTGCGGCCGTAACGGGCCGCCGCCACCGCCACGTTGACGGGGCTGCCGCCCAGGTAGCGGCGGAAGGAGGCGACCTCCGCCAGCCCGACGCCGCTCTGCAGCGGATAGATATCGACCCCGACCCGCCCCATCGTCAGCACGTCCAGCGCCATCGACCCACCTCTCCCGATCCGCGGGGAGGGACGGCTCCCGCGCCCGCCCTACCCTGGGGATCACGCTGTTCCGGGTCGGCCCGTCTGTCAAGGGTCCCGCCGCCGCCCCGGTAGCGTGATCGTCCCGACCCCGCCTACGGAGGCGCCGTGAAACTCACCATCCTGGGCGGCGGCGGCTTCCGCGTCCCGCTCGTGTACGGGGCCCTGCTCGCCGACCGCGCCCCCGGCCGGGTCACCGAGGTGACGCTGTACGACGTGGACGCGGGCCGGCTGGCCGCCGTCGCCCGGGTACTGGCCGAGCAGGCGGCCGGGCAGGCCGACGCGCCCGACGTGAGCGCGACCACCGACCTGGACGGGGCGCTGCGCGGCGCCGACTTCGTCTTCTCCGCGATCCGGGTCGGCGGCCTGGCGGGCCGGGCGGCCGACGAGCGCATCGCGCTGGACGCGGGCGTGCTCGGCCAGGAGACGGTCGGCGCGGGCGGCATCGCGTACGGGCTGCGCACCCTGCCGGTGGTGGAGCACATCGCCGAGCGGACGGCCGCCCTCGCCCCGGACGCCTGGTTCATCAACTTCACCAATCCCGCCGGCCTGGTCACCGAGGCCGTGTCCCGGCGGCTGGGCGACCGGGTGATCGGCATCTGCGACTCCCCCGTCGGCCTCGTCCGCCGGGTGGCGCACGCGCTGGACGCGGGGGGCGGGTCGGGATCGGGGGCGGGTCCGGGGTCGGGGGCGGGGGCGGGGGAGGTCTGGGCCGACTACGCGGGCCTGAACCATCTCGGCTGGCTGCGCGCCCTGCACGTCGACGGGCGCGACCGACTCCCGCGCCTGCTCGCCGACTCCGAGCTGCTGGGCTCCTTCGAGGAGGGCCGGCTCTTCGGCGCGGAGTGGATCCGCGCCCTGGGCGCGGTCCCCAACGAGTACCTGCACTACTACTACTTCCACCGCGAGGCGGTCCGCGCCTACCGGCAGGCCCCGCAGACCCGCGGCGCCTTCCTCCACGCCCAGCAGGCCGGTTTCTACGCGCGCCTGGCCGACCCGGCCGCCCCCGCCCTGCGCACCTGGGACGACACGCGCGCCGAGCGCGAGGCCACGTACATGGCGGAGAGCCGGCAGGCCGCCGGAGCCGGCGCGCGCGACACGGCGTCGCTTACTGGGCTCACCGAGTCCGGCGGCTACGAGAAGGTGGCGCTCGCCCTGATGCGGGCCATCGCCCGCGACGAGCGCGCCACGCTGATCCTCAACGTCCGCAACCGGGGCGCGCTGCCCGGTCTGGACGCGGACGCCGTGGTGGAGGTCCCCTGCCTGGCGGACGCCAACGGGGCGCATCCGCTGGCGGTTTCCCCGCTGGCGCCGCACGCCGCCGCGCTCGTCGGCGCCGTGAAGGCCGCCGAACGCGCGACGCTGGCCGCCGCCGCGTCCGGCTCGCGCACCGACGCGGCGACGGCGTTCGCGCTGCACCCCCTGGTCGACTCGGTGGGCGTGGCACGGCGGCTGGTGGACGACTACCGCGCGGCGCACCCGGGGCTGGCGTACCTGCGCTGAGACAGATCCGCGGACCTCAACGCCCGTCCCACAGCGCCCGTTCGTCCCCGCGCGGGTCGTGGACGACGCCGCGCGCCGGCTCGTCGAAGACCATCACCGGCCGCGTCCCCACCTCGTACGGCACCCAGCCCGGATCGCCGTCGGTGGCGAAGGCCACCCAGGCGGCGTGCATCCGCCGGGCGAGGTCGCGCGGCGGGTTGTCGCCGACCAGCGGGCCGCGGCCGGGGACGTCCAAGGTGTCGAACATGAAGGCGAGTTCGACGGCGTGGCAGGCGCCCAGACCGCTGGTCTCGGTGCCCCAGGCGAACTCGTACATGTACGTGGCGGCCGGCCCGCCCGCGCGCGCCTCCGCCACCCGGATCGCGGGGACGCGGAAGTAGCTGTCGGTGATCGCGGCGCAGAGCAGGTCGCCCGGGGAGGCGCCGGGCCGGTTGGCGGCGTAGTGCGCGGCGCGCTCCGCGCCGACCATGCCGTGCAGGAGCGGCTCGTCGACGAAGGGGGCGAGGCCGGTCGGTACGACGAAGAGGCGGTACTCCTCCGCGGTCGTACCGGTCAGCAGCGCCACCTCGCTTCCGGCCCCGGCGGCGATCGCCTCCAGCGGCGGCCGCTGGAGGAACTCCCCGTCCACGACCGGCGGATAGGCCATCCCCGCGGCCACCACGCTGGATCCGAAGCGCGCCCGGTCGCGCTGGAAGGAGACGTCCGCGCCGATCTGCGCCTGCGCCTCCATGAGCCGCTCCGCGGCGACCTGCCCGAAGCCCGCGGCGGTCGGCTCCACCCCGAGCAGCTTGGCGGTCTCGGCCGCCACCAGCCGCGCGTCCTCCAGCGTCACCACGCCCTGGCCGGCGCCGCTCATCGTGACGGCGCGCCGGAAGAGGCCGGCGCCCTGCGGCAGGGAGAGCAGGGTGGTGACGCTCATCGCGCCGGCCGACTCCCCGGCGATCGTGACGCGGTCGGCGTCGCCGCCGAAGGCCGCGATGTTGTCGCGCACCCACTCCAGCGCGGCGAGCTGGTCGCGCAGTCCGAGGTTGGCGGGGGCGTCCGGGAGGGCGGCGAAACCGGGCACGCCCAGGCGGTAGTTGAGGCTGACCATGACCACGCCGTCGCGGGCGAAGGCGTGCCCGTCGTAGGCCGGTACGGCGCTGGAGCCGTTGCGGAAGGCGCCGCCGTGGATCCACACCAGCACGGGCAGTCCGGTGGCGCCGGGGTCGGGGGTCCACACGTTGAGGTTGAGGCATTCCCCGCCCTCGATCGCCGGGTCGGTGAGGAGTTCCTCGAAGGGCGGCTGGTACGCGGGGTGGGGCACGGTCGGCCCGTACGCGACGGCCTCCCGCACACCCTCCCAGGCCGGGGGCGCGCCGGGGGCCTCGTACAGCGCGGGGCCGACGGGGGCGGGCGCGTACGGGATGCCCTTGAAGGAGGCCACTCCCCCGGTGGCACGGCCGCGCAGCCGGCCCTGCTTGATACTGACGACGACGTCCATCGGGCTCCTCTTCCGGTGGGCGCGCTGCGGGCGCCGGGCCCGAGCGGTACGGACCAGTCAACATACCGGCCGGTCGGTCTTCGGTACAGATCCTGCGGGGGTCCCCGTCCGTCCGTGCACGCCCCTTGCCCCCGCCCGTGCGGCACTGGTGGTATGCCCCGGACAGGCGGCATGCGGTGACGACGCAAAGGGGTGGGAACTGTGCCGACCGGCAGACGCGGACCCGGTGGACGGATCGCGGGGGCAGCGCTCTCGCTGCTGGCCCTCCTCCTCAGCTGTACGGGCGCGGGGGCGGCGAGCGCGGCCGAGGCGCCGCCGCCCGCACCGCGGACGGTGGGCACGGCCTCGTACAACCTCTACCTCGGCGCCAACCTGCAGCCCCTCTTCGCCGCGACCAGCCAGGCCGAGCTGGTCCAGCGCGCGGGCGAGACCTACCGGGCGATGGAGTCGACGAACTTCCCCGAGCGCGCCACCGCCATCGCCGACCTGCTGGCCGCGCGGGCGCCCGACGTGGTCGGTCTGCAGGAGGTGGCACGGTGGGAGCGCGGCCCCCTGACCGGCGAGCCGGCCGTCACCCAGGACTTCCTGGCGATCCTCCTCGCCGAGCTGGCCGAGCGCGGTACGCCCTACCGGGCGGTGGCGGTGAACACCAACTTCACCGGACAGCTGCCGATTTCGGCGACCGAGCAGGCGCGCTTCACCGACCGCGACGTGATCATCGTGCGTGAGGGGCTGCCGGTCTCGCGGCTGCGGACCTCGGACGCGCAGGAGCACACCTTCGCCGCGAAACTGGTGATCCCGAGCCGGATCCCGGGGCTCTCCTTCACGGTGCCGCGCGGCTGGTCGGCGGTGGACGTGACGGTGCGCGGGAAGACCTTCCGCTTCGCCAACACGCATCTGGAGGCGTTCGGCCCGGCGGCCGTCCGCAACGCGCAGGCGCAGGAGATGGCCGCGGCGCTGGCCGCCTCCCCGTACCCGGTGGTGCTGGCCGGGGACCTCAACTCCCGTCCCACGGACGGCGCGGGCGCGTACGGGATCGTGGCGGCGGCGGGCTTCGCCGACTCCTGGCTCGCCTCGGGCGGCGAGGTGGACGGCGGCTGGACCTCGGGCCAAACGGACTCGCTGCTGGACCCCGGCCGGATCACGCACCGTATCGACTACGTGCTGGCGCAGCCGCGGGGCATCGGCTTCGTCTCGGCGGAGGTGATCGGCGAGGAGGAGGCGGACCGCTCCTCCCCCACCGGCTTCTGGCCCTCGGACCACGCGGGCGTGGTCGCGGTGCTGAGGCTGGCGCGTCCCTAGGTTCCGTACTCCGGACCGGACCCAGGCCCTCGCCCGGACCGGACCCAGGCCCTCGCCCGGACCGGACCCCGGGCCTCGTCCGGCGGATCGGCGGCGTGAAGCAGACCTGCGACCGCCCTTAAGAAAACCTCGATGGCCCCGGCCCCCGATCTACGGCATGGTCGTGCCCGGTGCCCCGCCGGGGCCCACGCTCCCCCCACCCGGCATGACCGTTTCGCTACGCTTTGCCCGACAGGGAGCAGCTGCGGGCGCACATATGCGCGCGAGAACGACCGAAAAGGGAGCCCAACGGTGAAAGCGCTGGTCAAGGCCAAGGCGGAGCCAGGACTGTGGCTGGCGGATGTACCGGAGCCGCAGCTCGGCCCCGGTGACGTGCTCATCAAGGTGCAGCGCACCGGGATCTGCGGCACGGACCTGCACATCCGCAACTGGGACGGCTGGGCGCAGTCGGTGATCGACACCCCGCTGGTCCTCGGCCACGAGTTCGTCGGCGAGGTCGTGGAGACCGGCCGCGACGTGGGCGACATCGCCGTCGGCGACCGGGTCAGCGGCGAGGGGCACCTCGTCTGCGGTAAGTGCCGCAACTGCCTGGCCGGGCGCCGCCACCTGTGCCGCGCCACGGTCGGCCTGGGCGTCGGCCGCGACGGCGCCTTCGCCGAGTACGTGGCGCTGCCCGCCTCCAACGTCTGGGTGCACCGCGTCCCCGTCGACCTCGACACCGCCGCGATCTTCGACCCCTTCGGCAACGCCGTGCACACCGCGCTCTCCTTCCCGCTCGTCGGCGAGGACGTGCTGATCACCGGCGCCGGCCCGATCGGCCTGATGGCCGCCGCCGTCGCCAACCACGCCGGTGCCCGCAACGTGGTGATCACCGACGTCAGCGAGGAGCGCCTGGAGCTGGCCCGCAAGATCGGCGTCAGCCTCGCGCTGGACGTGGCGAAGACGCCGATCGCCGAGGGCCAGCGCACGCTCGGCCTGCGCGAGGGCTTCGACGTGGGCCTGGAGATGTCCGGCAACCCGGCCGCGATGCGCGACATGATCGCCAACATGACCCACGGCGGGAAGATCGCCATGCTGGGGCTGCCGGCCGAGGAGTTCGCCGTCGACTGGGCCCGGGTCGTCACCTCGATGCTCACGATCAAGGGCATCTACGGCCGGGAGATGTTCGAGACCTGGTACGCGATGTCCGTGCTGGTCGAACGGGGTCTGGACCTCTCGCCGGTGATCACGGGCCGCTATCCGTACACCGAGTTCGAGGCCGCCTTCGACGACGCGGCCAGCGGCCGCAGCGGCAAGATCCTCCTCGACTGGACCGTCTGACCGACGCCGTCCGGCCGGGGGTACGGGCCACCGCGCCCGTCCCCCCGGCCCCACCATCCGTACGTCCGCCCGTACGCCCGTACGCCCGACGAAGGACCCGTATGTTCGACTCCGCACGCCCCCAGCTCCAGGCCGTCCTCGACGAGATCACCGCCGCCGGGCTGCACAAGCCCGAGCGCGTCATCGACACCCCGCAGTCCGCCAGCGTCCAGGTCAGCTCCGGCGGCCGCCCCGGCGAGGTGCTCAACTTCTGCGCCAACAACTACCTCGGCCTCGCCGACCACCCCGAGGTCGTCGCCGCCGCCCACGAGGCGCTGGACCGCTGGGGCTACGGCATGGCCTCGGTGCGCTTCATCTGCGGCACCCAGGAGGTGCACAAGGAGCTGGAGGCGCGCCTGTCGTCCTTCCTCGGCCAGGAGGACACGATCCTCTACTCCTCCTGCTTCGACGCCAACGGCGGCGTCTTCGAGACGATCCTCGGCCCCGAGGACGCGGTCGTCTCCGACGCCCTCAACCACGCCAGCATCATCGACGGCATCCGGCTGTCCAAGGCCCGCCGCTTCCGCTACGCCAACCGCGACATGGCCGACCTGGAGCAGCAGCTGAAGGCCGCCGACGAGGGCGGCGCGCGGCGCAAGCTGATCGTCACCGACGGCGTCTTCTCGATGGACGGCTACGTGGCGCCGCTCGCGGAGATCTGCGACCTCGCCGAGCGCTACGACGCGATGGTGATGGTCGACGACTCCCACGCGGTGGGCTTCGTCGGCCCCGGCGGTCGCGGTACGCCCGAGCTGCACGGCGTCATGGACCGCGTCGACATCATCACCGGCACGCTGGGCAAGGCGCTGGGCGGCGCCTCGGGCGGCTACGTGGCCGCGCGCGCGGAGATCGTGGCGCTGCTGCGCCAGCGCTCGCGCCCGTACCTCTTCTCCAACAGCCTCGCCCCGGTGATCGCCGCCGCCTCGCTGAAGGTGCTGGACCTGCTGGAGGGCGCCGACGGGCTGCGCGGCCGACTAGCCGCGAACACCGGGCTGTTCCGCTCGCGGATGACCGAGGCCGGCTTCGAGATCCTGCCCGGCGACCACGCCATCGCCCCGGTGATGATCGGCGACGCGGCCAGGGCGGCGCGGATGGCCGAACTCCTGCTGGAGCGCGGGGTGTACGTGATCGGCTTCTCCTACCCGGTGGTCCCCCAGGGCGCGGCCCGCATCCGCGTCCAGCTCTCGGCGGCGCACTCCACCGAGGACGTCAACCGCGCGGTGGACGCGTTCGTCGACGCGCGCGCGGCGCTGGAGGCGGAGGAGGCGGCGGCCTGAGACCCCGCCGCCTGAGGCACCTCCCGCACCGCCCGCACCGCCCGTACGAGGCCGCTCCCCCGCCCGGGAACGGCCTCTCGGCGTACCCGCACCGTGGGAGAATCAGCCGCATGATCGAGGCACGGCGGCTGCACATCCTGCGCGCGGTGGCGGACCACGGCAGCGTCACCGGGGCGGCCGCCGCGCTGTACCTGACGCCGTCGGCCGTCTCGCAGCAGCTGGCGGCGCTGGAGCAGGAGACGGGCCACAAGCTGGTCGAGCGCGGCGCCAAGGGGGTACGCCTCACACCGCCCGGGGAGATCCTGCTGCGGCACACCAACGCGGTGCTCGCCCAGTTGGAGCGGGCGGAGGCGGAGCTGGCCGCGTACGGCAGCGGCGCGGCGGGCACGGTGACCCTCGCCGCCTTCGCGACGGGGATCGGCCTGGTGGTCGGCCCCGCGCTGGCGGAGCTGGCCCGCAGCGCGCCGGGGATCCGGGTGCGGGTGCTGGACGCGGAGGGCGACGCGAGCCTGGCGATGGTGCTGGACCGGCAGGTCGACATCGCGGTGGCGGTGGAGTACCGGGGCGCGCCGGGCGCCGACGATCCGCGCCTGACGCGGGTGGCGCTCTACGAGGAGCCGTTCGACGCGGTGCTGCCGGTCGGCCACCGGTGCGCGGGGGCACGGCGGGTGGCGCTGGCGGAGCTGGCGAAGGACACCTGGATCGGCCCCTACCCCGGCAACCCCTGCCACGACGTGGTGGTACTGGCCTGCGAACACGCGGGTTTCCAGCCGCAGTTCGAGCACTCCTCGGACGACTTCCGCGCGGTGGTGGCGCTGGCCTCGGCGGGCGCCGGGGTCGCCCTGGTCCCGCGCTCGGCACTGCGCGGCATCGAACCGGGCGCCCCGGGAGCAGGGGCGGTGGTGCGCCCGGTGGACTCGGTGGCCCCCACCCGCAAGGTCTTCGCAGCGGTCCGCCAGGGCGCGGAGTCGCATCCCCTGCTGCGGCCCGTACTGGACACCCTGGGAGGGGTGTCCCCGTAGGAGCGTGCACAGCGAGAACCGTCGCCGGCCGGGTGGCCTGTGGCGGTGGGCGCCCGGCCGGCGACGGTGAACTGACGGCCTACCAGTGCGGGTTGAGGGCCTTCTTCGTCACGCACGTCCCCCATACCAGGCCGTCGCGGCCCACGTTCTGGGTCTGGAGGTGGGCGGAGACGATGCCCTTGCGGTTCAGGGCGAAGGTCTTCCAGACGCCGTGCTTGCCGTTGGGGACGGCGTGCCAGCGGTAGTAGTGGCGCGAGCCGTCGGGACTGACGGTCACCAGTCGCACCTGCGCCGTGCGGCGGTCCGCCTTCAGGTCCTTGGCGTGGATGTCTAGCTCCACCCGGCGCGCGGTGGTGAACTCCGCGCGGAAGGAGCCCTGCGCACCGCCGTCCGGGGTCGTGCAGGTCTGCGGGGGGTGGTGGCCCGGGTGGGCGGGGGCGGCGGACGCGGCGGACGCCGGCAGCCAGACCGGGGCCGTAAGGGCGGCGCACAGGGCGACGGCCGCCGCACCGGGGAATCGAGGCGCCATGGGGCTCTCCTATCGCGAGGGGGAGGACAACGAAACGGAATCTAACGTTCCGTCGGCCTTCGGGAGAGGCGCGGCGCGCTGGATCAAGGGTGAGGCGGCTATCCGCCCACCGCCTCCACCCGGTTCTCGGCCCTGCTTCCCGTACGGGCGCCCTTCGCGGCGGTGACATCCGAGAGCCGGGCGTGGACGAGCAGGTTGCTCTCGTACGAGCGGGTCTTCCGGTCGAACGGCGGCGCGCAGGTGATCAGCCACAGCCCCGGCTGCCCCTTGCCCCCGAGCACCCGCTCGGCGGGGAAGTCCGCGCGGCGCCGGTAGAGCCGCTCGTCCACGGTGAACTCCGCCCGGGTGCCGTCGGCCCTGCTGACCACGACGCGGTCGCCCTTGCCCAGTTCGCTGAGGCGGAAGAAGACCGCGCGCTGCTTGTCGGAGTCCACGTGCCCGGTGATGACCGCCGAGCCCGGCTCGCCCGGCGAGACGCCGGCCCGGTACCAGCCGGCCGTGTTCAGCGCGGACAGGGGCGGCGAGCCGATCACCCGTCCCGCCGCGAGTCCGACGGAGTCCACCTCGGCGTCGAGGTCGATGCCGGGGATGCGCAGCCGCAGCGGTTCGGAGCGGGTCAGCGGCTCGTGCCGTACGGGCCGCGACTGCGGCTCGTCCTTGGGCGTCAGCAGCCAGGCGGTGGTGCCCAGCACCAGGCTCAGCGCCACCAGGACGGTCAGCCGCGCACGCCGGACGGCCGCCGCGCGCCTCGACCGGCACGGCGGGCGGCCCCGCCGGGCGCCGGGCGCGCGGTGTGCGGGAGCGCTCCGCGGGGCGCCGGCCTCGGGGCGCCCCGCGAAGTCGCGCCGGGCGGGATGCACCGCCCGCCGCGCCGCGCCCGTGTCGCCTCGCTCAGGCACGGGTCCTGCGGCGTCGTACGACCACCGCGGCGCCCGTCGCGAGGGAGGCCGCCGCCAGTGTCGCGGCGATCGCGGTGGTGGCGGGCGAGTCGCCCGCCTGGGCGGCGGCGAGCTCCTCGGCGGCGCCGCCGCCACCGGTGTGCGGCGGGCGGACGGGGCAGTCGGCGTCCGGCCGGCCGGCCGTGCCCGCGGCGCCGGGCAGGCACGTGAGCTCGACCTCCGCCTCACGCGGGTCCGGCACCTCGGCGGTGGGCGCGGGGTCGGCGGCCGGAGCGGGGGCCGCGGGGGCAGGAGCCGCCGGCGCCGCCGGAGCCGGAGCGGCGGGGGCGGCCGGGGCGGCGGCCTGGTTGAGCTGGGAGGAATGGACGCCGGCCGTACCGGGGGCGTCGAGCCAGACCATGCAGCCGGACGGCGCCGTCCCGCTCTTGACGGTGTAGGAGCTGTCGCAGGGCGCCGAGGTGCGGCCCTTCCACGCCACGGTCGCGGTGTTCTCGTACGTGCCGCCGTCCGCCTTGGGCAGCACGGCGAACTTGATGTCGACCGACTTCCCCGGCCCGATGCCGCCCGTCCAGGCGAAGCCGGTGTCCGTCGTGGCCAGAGCGCCGTGGGGCGCGGTGGGGTTGTGGACGACGGTGGCGTCGTCCAGCAGACCGGACAGGTCCTCGTCCAGACGCACACCCGCGGCGGGGGTAGCGGTCGTGTTCTGGAGCTTGATCGTGTAGTGGACCTTCTCCTTGCCGTGCTCATCCGTGTAGCGGGCGACCGTCTTCGTCAGCTGCAGACCGGTGTTGACGGGTTCGGCGGCGGCCGGGGTGGCGGCCAGGGCCATGAGGGCCAGGGAGCCGGGGATCATCAGGGCACGGAGAAGGCCGAAGCGCGATTCATTGATCATGTAGTCATATAAATACGAAGCGTGATGGAAGACTTGTGCGACTCGCGCGAGTTCGTACGATTCCGCAGGTCAACCCGTTCGGCGCACAACACGCCCGGGCGGCTACTTCTTGGGTGCGTGCTCGGCGGCGTACATCATCACGAAGGCGATCACGTGGATGGCGATGAGGAAGTAGCCCACGCGCCACCAGAGATGGCGGGCCATGCTCTTCTCGTTCATCGAGTTGAGCGGCTCCTCGCCGGGGTCCAGGCGGGGGCGCCGGGCCGGGGCGGCCGGTCCGTCCGTCATCGGCGGCCCGCCTCCTGTCCTCGATCGGGCCGCCCGCACGCCTGCGGCGAGCAGTCGCCGCGGGGGACCCGGCCGGCGGCCCGCCCATCATCTTCCGAATTGAAGAACTTCTCAATTCATGGAGGTGTGGCCTTGACCACGGCCGGACCGCCCCTCACGGACCGCCCCTCACGAGCCGCCCTCCAGCGGCACCTCCCAGGCGTCGCAGAAGACCAGATCGCGCTCCACCGCCAGCGGCGCACCGCTGTCCGCGTCGACGCCGTACGCCGCACGGACCTCCGCGGCCGGCAGCGGCGTGAGCCGCCGCTCCGCCAGCAGCCATCCCCTGATCCGCTTGACCGGGATCCGCACGCCGCGCGCCGTGGTGCGGAAGGTCTCCGCGGCGAACGTCCGCAGGATCACGGCCGCCGTGCCGTGCCCGCGCAGCAGGACGCCGATCGCACCGGCCACGGTGGGCAGTTCGACGTCGAGCCCGCCCTGCCGGGTGACGTGGAGCGCGGTGCTCATGTCGTTCACGACGAGCAGATGGTGCGTCCCCGGCACCCCTTCCGCGCCGAGGATCCCCCGCAGCAGGAGCACGGTGCGCGGCCACGGGAAGGACTGCGCCAGCCCGAGCAGCGCGAGCCGGTGGGCGCGCTGGGCCTCCGCCCGCCGCCCCTCGTCCACCGCCACGTCCCGCCACCCGGTGAAACCGCCCGCGGCGTTCACCACGAACCGGCGCTCCCTCCCCGGCGGCACCCCCTCCCCCGGAACGTGCTCCGCGCAGCAGGCGTACCCATCGCACAGCAGCACCCGCGACCGCCGCACCCGCTGGACCTTCCCGCACCCCTCCCCGGCGCAGACGATCACCACGACCTCCTGCCTCTTCCCACCGTCGGCCCCCATGCCCACTCCCCCTCACACACAGCGATCGATGTCGCTACGGAGAGTAGTCGCAGGGTCTGACAAAGGCCCTCCCGAGGGCCCGGGGGCGGCCGGGGCAGGTCAGCCGCTCCGGCGCAGCGGCCGCTCCCCCTCCAGAGCCGCCGACAGTTCCTCCAGCGCCTCCACGACGATCCCCGCCACGCGCGGCACCGGCTCCGGCAGCTTCGCGACCCCGGCGACCGCCTCCGCCAGCCCGGTGAACTCCGGCGCCCGCCCGGCGAGCAGGGCCGCCGCCCCCTCGTCCGTCGCGCTCGCCAGCCGGTCGGCGAACTCCTCGACCGCCTCGACGTCCTCCGCCGCCACCCCCGGCGGGCCGGCCGTCGTATGCCGGGCCTCCAGCAGCAGCACCGCCCGCTGGATCGCCGCGAACGCCCGCCGGCACCGGGTCACCGCCGTCTCGCTGAGTCCCTGCGGACGTACGGGCTCCTCCTCGGCGGCGTCGGCGGCCCCGCGCAGGTCCGCGAAGGCGCGGCGCTGGTCGTTGAGCGCCTCGCGCAGTTCGCGGTGTACGCCCGGGTCGGGGCGGGCGAGCAGCCGGAAGGCGTCGGCCACGTACCGGCCGGTGGCCTCAAGGATCTCGGCGAGGTGCACGGGGATGGTCGTGGTCTGCCAGGCGGGGAAGAGGGCGTAGGCGACCAGGACGGCGAGCGCGCCCAGCACGGTGAGGCCGACGCGCTCGCCGGCCGCCACATCGGCCGGCACCCCGGCCAGGGCGAGGAGGAGCACCACGTAGGAGGCGCCGGCCACGCTGGTCAGGAAGTCGCCGCGGCGGAACTCCAGATAGAGCGTGCCGATGCACAGCACCGCGAGGGCGCCGCTCACCCAGGGCTCGGGCCGCACGAACAGCACCAGGCCCGTCGCACCCGCCACGCCGGCCACCGTGCCCGCCATCCGCGCCGCGCCGCGCCGGTAGGTCTGCCAGGCCTCGGGCCGCATGATCAGCACCGCCGCCATGGGCGCCCAGTAGCCGTGCGCGACGGGCAGTGCCCGGCCCAGCGCGGTCAGCGCCACGACCACGGCCGTCGCGCGCAGGGCGTAGCGGCGGATCAGCGAGCCGGTCGCGGCGGAGGCGCGCAGCACGGTGGCCACCTTGTGCAGCGACTGCGCGGCGGAGGGGGGCCGCACCCGGGCGTCGCTGCCCGGGGCGGGCGCCTCCAGCGCGGTCTCGATCCGCAGCAGCACCTCCAGCAGCCGGACCTCGGTGGCGGCGGTGTCCGGATCGGCGGCCGTGTCGCCTTCGAGGACGCCGAGCAGTTCCTCCAGCGCGGACTGCGCCGGCGCGGGCACGGACGCCCCCGACAGGACCGCCGTGGCGGCTCCGTCCAGGAACTCCGCCGCCGCGTTCAGTACGGCCTCGGCGGTGGCGGAGGGATGCCGGCTCGCCCCGGTCCCCTCCTCCGGTCCGGGATCGGCGACCGCGGCGAGCAGCGCCCGCGCCTGCTCCAGCAGCGGCCGCACGCCCGTGAGTCCGCCGGGGCGTCCCCGCGCGTGCAGCCGGCCCAGCGTGGAGGCGTCGCGGGCGGCGAGCAGCGCACGGGAGTCGAAGGGGGCGGTGGGCCACTCGGTGAGCAGGTAGCCGTAGTCGGCGACGGAGGCGCAGCCCTCGGCGAGGGCCTCGCGGTGCGGCTCCCAGCGCCGCGGGTGCCAGAGCCCCACCAGGACGACCTGCAGCAGGCAGCCGGCTGCGGTGGCGAGGGCCTGGCGCACCACCTCGCGCGGACTCTCGGGCTGCGGTACGAGGAACAGCATCCCGACCACCGCCGTGATCGCGACCAGTCCCGGTACGGGCCCGAGCGCCCAGCTCAGCCCCGCCGCGTACGTCCACACCCCGGCCGCGAGGAGGAAGAGGAGCGTCCAGGGCGCGGCCAGCCCGCCGGTGAGCATCGCGGCGGCGAGCGCGGCCGTCGCGGCGAGGGCGAGCAGGGGCCGGGAGGCGTAACCCGGCTGCATGATGACCAGGTTGATCAGATGCGCGCCGAAGGCCGCGGCGGCGGCCACGCCGGGCCCCTGCCACCACAGCGCGACGAAGAGCGCGATCCCCACGCCGACCGCGCCGCGCAGCGCGGCGACCGCCTCGTGCGGGCCGGGCTCGACGGCGACCCCGGCCTGCGAGGCCCTCCCCAGGAAACGGCGCCACCCGAGCCCGTAATGTGACATATGGGGGATTCTAGGAGGATTCGCCAGCTGGAGGGCGGACGGCACCGCCCGCGCTCCCGGCCCCTTTCCCGCCCTGCCCCACTGCCGCCTGTCGGACCGCCTCAGTCCTGCGGACCCTCCAGGAGGGTGCGCAGCTCCACCAGCGCCTCGCCCAGACGGGCCGCGAAGGTGTCCATCTCGGCCGCCACGGTGCGCGGCGTGCTGAGGTACACGTTGAAGCGGTCGGGCAGCAGGACGTACGCGACGCCGATGCAGCAGGTGCTGGTCGCGCCGAAGCCGAAGTACTGGATGTTGACGGACGGCGCGGAGCTGGTGCTCAGGTAGTCGTCGCGCATCGTCAGCCAGCCCGGCGTGCGGTACAGCGCCGGCTGCTCGCTGACGCCCAGCTCGGTACCCCGGCGCCCCTGGATCAACTCCAGTTCCCACAGGTGCTGTTCGGGCGCCCGGCCGGCCTGGCATTCCTTGGCGCGCGCCACGTGCGCGGCGGCGGCGGCGCGAAACGCCGCGCGGCGGGTGTCGGCGGAGGCGTCCGGGTCCTCCATCGCGGCGGTGAACTCGCACATCTCGGGGGTGACGACGCGCATCGCCTCGGTGCGCCCGTGCCGGTACTGGCGGGTGGCGATGGACTCGTAGGTGGCGCCCAGGTGTCCCTTGGCCCGCAGGTGGGCGAGCTGGTAGGCGGCCTGGACGAAGGCGTCGGGCGAGACGCCGAGCGCCTTGGCCGTACCGCTGCCGAAGTCCTCGAAGGACAGCGCCCGGGTCGCGGTGTCGGCGCCGTACTGGGCGAACTCCTCGGCGGCGGTGCGTACATGGGCGCGCAGGGAGTCGGTGAGGACGAAGGTGATCGGCTCCAGCGCGGGCAGGCCCTGGGAGCGGGCGCCCGAGCGGCGGGAGAGTTCGGCGGCCGGGGTCTCCAGCAGGGCGTCGGTGAGGGCGAGGATCGTGGTGCCGTCCAGCTCGCAGTGCTCGACGTTGATGCCCGCGCGCCCGTCGGGGAAGACGATCAGGGAGAGGGCCTTGTCGAACCAGCGGTTGCCGCCGTCCCCGTACAGCAGCCGGTCGCAGGCGTCCTTGGTGTCGGCGGGGGTGGCGTCCTCCAGGCAGAGGCACAGCAGCGCGCTCTCCACGTCCTCCAGCGCGGCCGCGTTGGCTGCGTCGGCCGAGTCGCAGGCGAGCAACTCCTCGCGGGCGGCGGCCCATTGGGCGCGCGCCATGGTGGTGAGGTGGCCGACCGGGTACTGCGGCCCGGACGGGGCCTCGGCGCCCGCCTTCAGGACGGCGCGCAGGGCGGCCTCCAGGTCGTCGAGGCTGTGCGGTACGCCGTCGGGGCCCAGCACGTCCATGCGGTACATGCCGCCCCGGTGGAACACCACGATGTGGCGGGCCGCGGAGGGGCCGGGGTGCGCGTCGGAGTAGGGGGCGCGGACGGTGTCCTGGAGTGCGCCGGGAATGCGGGTAGTGGAGAAGAGGAACCTGTTCTGCACCATGGTCTGCTGCCGCCCGCGCACCGTCGGCGGCGGGAGCAACTCGCGGTCCAGGCGCTGCTTGTAGTCGAGGGCGGCGGCGAGGAGGCCGGCGGCCCGCCCGGTCTGCGACTGCGCGGGGGAGGCGTCCTGGAAGAGGAAGAAGAAGTTGGCGTTGAGGGCGATACGGTCGCGGCGGCCCAGGTAGCGCCGCGGCCAGAAGGTGTCCAGCCAGCTGTGCACGCCCTCGGTGGCGTCGTAGCGCGCCAGCGCCGCGTGCAGGGCGCGGCCCGGCCCGCCCGGCTGCTGGAAAGCGGCCGTCTCGGCCTGGGTGGCGGCCAGTTCCTCCGGGGTCAGCAGCGGCGCGCACCAGTCGAGGAAGCGCGCGCAGCTCTCCTCCAGCGTGGGCAGCGGCACACGCGGCAGGTCGTACTCGCGCGCGAAGCTGCCGGGGGCGGGGGTGTCGGGGCTGGCGTTCACGGGTTTTCCTCTTCGACTGGGCGGCTGGTACGGGGAGTCGGGTACGGGTGTGCGGGCGGTCAGCCGGGCCGGGAGAGGTGGAGGCGCGCGTAGAGCCAGCCCTCCGCCTCCAGGCCGCGGGTGTCCACGCCGGCGGCGGCCATGGTCTCCAGGACGCGCCGCTGCTCCTGGGGGGAGGCGAACCGCCGCTGGCGGAAGACCTCTTCGCCGCGCACCGTCTCGTACCCGAGGTCGCTCAGCGCGCGCTCGATCGGGTCGAAGGGGATCATCCGCAGGACGAAGTGGGCCATCCACGGCAGGCGGCCGGACTGGGCGCGTACGACACGGGTGAGGGTGCGCTCGGTGACGTAGCCCAGGCAGCCCGTCGAGACCACCAGGTCGCTGCCGTCGAGTCGGGCCCGCTGGGCGGGGGTGGGGTCGGCGCGTTCCAGGTCGGCGTGGACCGCCTCGTCGAGGAAGCCGGCCTCGTGTGCGTAGGCCAGGGCGCGTCCGGAGGCGTCCAGGCCGACGAAGCGCAGGTCGTCGGCGGGGCGGCGGGCGCGCAGCAGGGCGCGGTCGCGCCGCAGCAGCTCCTCGCGGGTGTCCGCCGGCGCGGCGCCGTAGTGCGCGTACAGCTCGTCCATGGTCGCGTCGCACTTCAGCAGCGCGGCGTTGATCCCGTACGAGCAGCCGATGTCGAGCACCTGCGGGGTGGTGACGCGGTGGGTGTGGCGGTAGTCCTGGAGGAGTTTGGCGAAGTAGGGCTTGGCCTCCTGCGGGACGCGGTAGTCCAGCGGCCGCAGGAGGCGGAAGTAGTCGCGGGGGTCGGGCTGGTCGTAGATGTGGTCGAGCTGGGCTTTTCCGGTCGCGTCGAAACGCACGGGCTCCACTCCTTCGAGGGCGGTCGGGGGGAGGGCGGCTGTCAGTCCAGCAGCCGGTCGCCCCGTACGGCCCGGTGCTCGGCCGCCAGGTGCGCGGGCAGGACGCGGCCGAAGAGCTGCCTCGTACGGGCGACGCTGCCGACGACGCCGGGGTGCTCGCTGTAGGCGAAGATCGCCGAGTGGCGGGCGCGGAGGCCGCCGACCGGGGTGACCCGGTGCAGGGAGTGGCGGCCGCGGAAGAGCTGGAGGGCGCCGGGGCGCAGCGGCAGGCGGCGGACTCGCTCGGGCGCGCGGCCGTCGAGGACCGCGCCGACCGCGTCGAGGTTCTCCTCGCGGGGGGAGCGGATACCGGGGCAGTACTCGAAGACGCCGCCCTCGTCCGCCTCCTGAGTGAGCATGCTCACGGTGAACTCGTTGGTGTCGAAGTGCCAGGGATGCTGCTGTCCGGGCTCGATGACGTTGAGGACCAACCCGGAGAGCGGGTCGGCCAGTTCGTGCAGCCGGGGCAGCTCGAAGCAGTCGGCGACGAAGCGCTGGAAGGACTCGTCGCGGTAGAGGGCGCTGATGAAGGCGCCCGGAGGGATGCGGTCGCGGGGGACGAAGGCGTTGCCGCGCCGGAAGGTACGCCGGCCGGGGTGGTCCTCGGGGAGGGGGCGGTCCAGGGGGAGGTTGTAGACGTTGACGGTCTCGACGTCCGTGTACGCGTGGGGGGCGAGGGCCACGCAGTCCGCGCGCAGCGCCTCGTGCAGCGCCGGGTGGACGAAGTCCTCCAGCACGGTGCAGCCGGTGTCGGCCAGCTCCCGGCGGGCGCGGTCGACGACCGCCCGGCGCCGGGGATCGCCGGACCCCCCGGTCACGCGGTAGCGCTCGTGGTCGATGACCCGGTCGAGCGTCATGGCTTCCAAGGCACCCCTCCTTACGCACCCGCCGTCCACTACGGCCCGTACGCCGCGCGATCCGCCCCGTGATCCTCCAACTCCTACCGGGAGGCCGGTGAGTTGAAACCCGGTCGGAGCGGCGGCGGTCCGTCTGTGACGCGCTCCACACCGGGGGTGGCGCGGGTGGGGGGCCGGGGCCGCCCGCACACGTGGGCGGACTCGTCGGTGCCACTGCCCGTACCGCCTCACCGTCAAGCCCCGACCGCGCGGCGGCGCCCTGTGACAAGGCCGCTCGCGGACATAGGATGCCGTCCGGCAGGTGACCGTGCAGCGGACGCAGCGGAGGGCAGCGGGCACGTGGAAGATCGCACACTGGAAGCACTCGGGCTCCACCAGGCACCACGTGAGCATCCCCTGACCTATCCGGGGGCTTGGCCCGCCGAGTCCGGACTCCTGCACCAGCGCCGCCTGTTACGGCTGCGGCCGGCCGCCGACCGCCGCCTCGCGAAGTGGCTCGTCGAGCCGCCGCCCGGCGGGTTTCGCAGTGAGCCCGGGCTCGATGAGCCCGTGCGTCTCAACTACGCGCTGATGCGGGCCAACGAGACCCTGGTGGGCGAGCGCTTCCCCGTCCTGGCGGTGGGCTCCAACGCGTGCCCCGCGCAGCTGTGCCACAAGATGGAGGGCGAGGGCGCCTCCGCCACCATCCCGATGGTGAAGGCGGAGGTGACGGGCATCGACGTGGGTGTCTCCGCCTACATCAGCCCCCTGGGCTACATCTCCTCCTCCCCCATCCACGTCCCCGGCCTGCGCAGGGAGCTGTTCGTCACCTGGTTGGACGCCCACCAGCTGGAGATCGTGGACACGAGCGAGGGCATCTTCGACCCGGCCGGCGAGTACGACCGGGTGCTGCTGCCGGGCGGCGACTTCCCTGTCCGGCTGCCCTCGGGCGAGGTCCTGGGCGGGGTGTACGTCTACGTCCACCGCTACGGAGTCGTCAGCGGTAGCGAGACCCCCCCCCGCCGACATCTCGGCGAACGCCAGCTCCTCACCGACCTGTTGGGCGAGTCCCGGCAGCTGCGGGAGTGGTTCGGGGACACCGCCGAGGAGTTCAGTGCCCGGGCCCGCGGCAACGCGGAGCTCTGCGAGAAGGGCACCCGGCTGCTGGCCGACGAGGGGCGCGTCACCCGTTCGGGTCTTGAGGGGTACGTCACGGAGACGCCCGCCACCACCGTCTACGACGACCTCCACCCCCACGGCCCGCTGCCGGAGGGCTCGTACCGCACCGGCCGCACCCCCGACGGCTTCGACCAGCGCGGCGCGGGCGTCGTGCGGATGTCCGTACGGCTCGCACAGCGGCTCGGGAACCCCGAGCACGTCGTGGTGCAGAACCGCCAGGTCCCGCAGGCCCGCCACGAACGGCTCGGGGCGTTGGCGAACGTGGTGGCCGCACCCGACCTGGACGAGGAGTGCGAAGTCGTCCAGGTCGACAACTCCCTGCGCGTGGGTACGGGGTTGGAGCCCGGCGAGGCCGTCACGCTGCGGCCCGCCCGGCTCCTCGGCCGCAGGCGCCGGTGGCAGGACCTCGTCTTCGGACCGGCCAACTACGTCACCTGCCGCGTCCAGGACGGGGACCGGGCGAGCGCCGAGCAGGAGGTGTGCCTCCTCGACGAGATGACGCTGGAACTCCTCGGCATCGCGAGCGGCGACGACGTGGTGATAGAGGGCTTCCCCGGGGACGACGGCACCGTACCGGCCCTCCAGCTCAAGGCCATCCGGACCGGCGAGGAGGTCACCGCACGCCGCAAGCAGCTGCACGGCGGCAACATGACGAGCAGGTACCCCAGTTCCATCGACGCCCTGGGGGTCTACCCGGACCTTCCCTGGGTCTTCCTGGACCGCCGGCTGTGGTCGGGGCTCGGCCTGAACGGCCAGTGGCTGGGCACCGTACGCATCCGGTGCAGCCGCTCCTACCAGCTCAAGAAGGAACTGCGGGAGATGGTCTTCCTGCTGGGGCTGGCCTTCATCGGTGTCGTCACGGTCCTGAACAGCGTCGCGCTGCGGGCCCTCAGCCTCGCCGTGGTGGTCCTGCTGGTGGGCTTCGTCGTCAACGTGCGGATGCGTTCCCGCCTGATGCAGCGGGCCCGCCCGGTCGGCCGCAAACGCCGCCGACGCCGCACCGGACGGGTCTGACTACGGCAGGACCGCCACCGTCGCCGCATAGCTCAGCCCCGCCCCGTAGCCGAGCAGCAGGGCCAGGTCGCCGGTGTGCGCCTGGCCCGCGGCCAGCACCGCGTCCATGGCCAGCGGGACCGAGGCGCCCGAGGTGTTGCCGGCGGTCACGATGTCCTTGGCGACGGTGGTGGTGTCCGGCAGGCCGATCCGCTTCGCGATCGTGTCGATGATCCGGACGTTCGCCTGGTGCGGGATGAAGACGTCGAGGTCGGCCGGCGCGACCCCCGCGACGTCGAGCGCCCGCCGGGCGACCTCCGCCATCTCGAACGCGGCCCAGCGGAAGACCCGTTGGCCCTCCTGGCGCAGGTACGGGAAGTCCTCCTCCCCGCGGTCCTCCCGCAGCGCGTCCCACGGGCGGCTCTGCTCGATCGCGTCCGCCTGGGAGCCGTCAGCGCCCCAGACCACGGGGCCGAATCCGGGGGTGCCGGAGGGGCCGACCACCACCGCCCCGGCGCCGTCGCCGAAGATGAAGGCCGTCGACCGGTCGCGGAGGTTGAGCAGGTCGGTCATCCGCTCCACGCCGACGACCAGCACCTGGCCGCCACGGCTGCGGATGATGTCGGAGGCCAGCGCGACGCCGTGCACGAACCCGGCGCAGCCCGCCGAGATGTCGAAGGCCGCGGCCTCCCGCGCGTCGATCCGGTACGCGATCTCGGTGGCGACGGCGGGGGTCTGCTTCAGGTGGGTGAAGGTCGCGGCGATGACGCAGGTGATGTCGGCCGGGCTGAGGCCCGCGGCGGCGACCGCCTTGAGCGAAGCCTGCTCCGCCATCACCCCCAGCGTCTCGTCCGGCCCCGCCCACCGCCGGGTGACGATCCCGGAACGCGAACGCACCCACTCGTCCGAGGAGTCGACAAGCCGACACGCCTCGTCGTTGTCGACGACCCGGACCGGGCGGTACGCACCCACACCCGCGATCCGCGCGAACGGGGCGCCCTGCGACGCGATCAGCTCTCGACCCACTGTGCTGCTCCTCCGATTCCACGGCCCCGCTCGCACTCCGCCTTCATGCGAAGTCAGGACTTGTCACCCTCCCATGCCGAACGGCCCGAATGACCGCATGACGTCCGCGGAACGCTCATTGTTCGGTAAACACCGCCCCGCTCCCGCGCCACCCCAAACGCCCCTCGCACTTCCGTGGATTCGAACACGCCCGCCGGAGCACCTCACCCCCGTCTCCCCGTCCGTCCCCGCAGCGACGACAGGACCAGCCGCCCGTACCGCGTCGTGAGGGCCGCGGCCGTGACGACGACCGACAGGCCGAGCGCGACGAGCAGGTGCGCCGGGGAGTGGTCGTCAAGGACCTGGAGGATGCTGAGGGCGGTGCCCAGCGGCAGGCCGAGAATGGTGAGGACGCCCAGAGCGCCGCTGATCTGCTGGCTCTCCTGGGTCTGCACGAGCCTGCTGTAGTCCGCCGCCTCGCCCAGGACCTCACCGAAGCGGGCGGGGAGGCGGTGCTGGTTCTGGAACGCGAGGAGCAACTCGTTGGCCGCGCCGTGCGCGGTGAGGTGCTGGCGCCAGTAAGTGCTGCGGAACACGGCGATGTTCCTCTCCAGGGTGGCGACGCGGCGCGCCAGGCGTACGGAGTTGAACACCTCCGAGAGCTCGTCGGTGAGTTCGTCGATGTGGTCGCGCTGGAGTGAGCCGAGGAGCAGGGCGTCGAGGTAGACGGTACGGGCGTGCAGCGCGCCGAACTCGAAGAAGTCATCCACGCCGCCGTCGGGCCGGTGGCCGAGGAAGGCGGTTCCCTGGCGCAGCACCAGGGCGCTCCAGTCGCCCGATATCCGCACGACGTCCTTGAGTTGCCCGGCGGCGCTCTCCGGTGGCAGTGGAAAGTCCTGCGGGGTGGAGCGTGACGCCAGTTGCCACAGCCACTGGTCCGCGGTGGCGGGCAGTTCTCCTTCGGGTCCGGTCCGCAGGGCCGGAGTGTGTCGCGCCGTGGGGGTCAGGAACGCGATGGTGTAGGGCCGGGCGAGGGCGAACGGCGTGTCGGGGTCGCGGACATCGGCGATCCCGGCGAGCAGCACGGCCGGGTCCAGCGGCCCGCTGAGCGGTTCGCCAAGCGCGTTCGGACGTCGTCCACCGAACGCCCGCAGGACGGGAAGGAGCGGTGTCTCCACCCGGAAGTGCAGGACCGCCAGGGCGTGTTGCGGGCTGCGCCCGGTGGCGGCACGGAGGAGTTCCATGCCCACCAGGTGCAACCCTGCGTGCCTGACGTCCAGCGGCAGATGCCAGCGCCGCGGCCGTCCGGGCACCCCGTACAGCGCGCGGGCGCAGGCGGGTGCGAAGTAGGTGGCCCGGGTTCGGGCGTCGGTGCGGCGGCTGCCCAACTCGAAGGGGAAGGGGCCCTGCGGCCAGGTGGGAGCGCGCAGCAGCCGTACGGGCAGGAGCACTGTCAGTTCCTGGCGGGCCCCGACGGCGGTCTCGGGGAGCGGGGTTTCCGGGACGGTCACCGGTAGTACTCGGCCGGGTCGGGCTGGTCGAGGCGGATGACGAACTCCGCGCGGTCGACGCTTTCGGCGCTCACCTGGAAGCGGACCCGCTCGCCCGTCCGTATCGTCCGGAACCCCTCGGTCACGATCTGCCGGTAGTCGAAGCCGTAGTACCGTCCGTCCTCCTCGTCCTGGACGACGTAGAAGCCGACCGCGCCGCTCAGACCGCCGCCGCTCGCCCGCCGGTCCACGATGATCCCGTGGCGCGCCCCTCCGCTGCTCACTGCGATGCCCCTTCCGCCTCGAAGTCGCCTGCCGGTCCAGGGTCCTGTACGCATCGGAAGCCGACCGCGTTGCTCCCGCCGCGCTTGCGGTAGACGCCCTTGCCGCTGCTCTGCACCGCGCGCATCGGGTTGTCGTAGCTGCCGCCGCAGATGACCGCCTCGCCGGGGTCGTCCAGGGTGGTGGAGGTCCACTCCCAGCAGTTGCCAGCCATGTCGAGGATCCCGAACGGGGAGCGGTTTCCCGGCCGTTCACCGACGGGGGCCACGCCGGCTTCCCGTACTGCCTCGCCCGCGAAGTCGCGGTACCACGCCTGGTACGTGACAACGGGGCGGCCCACCCAGGTGTCGGCGCAGTTCACGCGGACGCTGTCCGGGGTGTCCCCCCAGGGGAAGAGGCGCCCGTCGCCGCCGCGCGCGGCGGCCTCCCATTCCAGGGAGGTCGGCAGCCGTTTGCCTTCGAACGCGGCGAAGGCGTGCGCGCTCCACCAGTTGACGCAGACGGCGGGATGGGCGTCGTAGCGCGGGTTGTCGTAGTAGTCGGGGCGCCTCAGCCGGTCGGTCCAGGGGTGGTGGGTGGTACCGGCCGGCTGGTCGGGGTGGTCCCACCGCGAAGTGCCGTCCGCTTCGAGGACGTTGAGGAAGCGGCGGTAGCGTGCGACGGTCACCGCGTTCCGGTCGAAGCGCACGGCGCGCCCGACGCGGCGGATCAGCAGCCGTTCGGCCGGGCCGACCAGGTACGCCCCGGCGGGCAGCACGCAGTCGTCGCTCTCCGGGGCGCCGGGCATCCCGGCGAGGAACGCCCGTACCTGCTCAGTGAGGAAGGCGCTGCGGGGAAGGTCCGCCGCCGACTCCCGGTGCTCCGGCCCGGTCAGGAACCTGGCCGCCAGCAGCTCCTGGTACGCCGTGTGTACGAAGGCGGTGTGCTCGCCTCCCGCGGGGCGCAGCAGCGGGGCGAGGACGCAGGCGTCGAGGTCGAGGCGCCCGCCCGTGAAGGCGCCGTGCCCCAGCAGGCGGTGGAGGTCGAGGAGGGAGAACACGGTGCGTTCGGCGAGGAAGGCATGGCCGAACACCGTGGGCAGCCGCTGCTCCAGTTCGGGCCGGCCTGCCTCGGCAAGCGTGCGCGTGAGGTGTGCGCCGAGGAGGTCCGCGAGCGGCTGTCCGGCGGGGAGGTCCAGGGCGGTGGCGAGGCGTGTCTCCAGCGGGGTCGCGCGGGGTTCGGCCAGGCGTACGACGTGGAAGTGGGGCACCCGGGACGGGTCGACCCCGTTCGCGTACATCTGCTCGACCAGCTGCTCGGAACGCCCCGCCCCGCTGTCCAGCAGCTGGCGCACCTGGGGGGAGTCGGCGAGGAAGGACACCCGGGAGCTCATGACCACCGAGGACTCGGCGGAGAGCACCGGCGCGAGGTCGGTGAAGAGGCGCAGGAAACCGGCCGGGCTCGCCTCGTCGACGCCTTCGTCCACGGCGTCGAGTACGCACAGCGCGGTGCCGGAGCGGATGAGGTAGAGGAAGAGTTCGTAGGCGTGCGAGCGGTCCGCGGTCATGGCCGGGGCGAGGAGGCGGGCCGCGTACTCGGCGAAGGGCTCGTCCCTCGGCTTCAGGCCGAGGTCGAAGTAGAAGCGGAAACGGCGCAGTCGCGGGTCTGCGGCCAGGGTGCGCAGGAGGGTGCTCTTGCCGCTTCCCGGTCGGCCGGTGACCAGGATGTTCGCGCTGCCGCGCGCCAGGCGGGCCAGCAGCTCCGCCGCGTCGCCGACCGGCTCCACCCGCGGCTCCCCGGTGCGGGGGTCGGTGGTCAGCGACGCGGCGGTGACCGGGGTGCGCCGCTCCCCCGGTTCGGTGGCGGGTGCGAGGCCGGCGAGGTGGGCGTCGAGATCGACGAGGGTGTCGACGAAGCCGTCGTAGCGCACGATCCGGACGTCGCGTCCCAGCATGGGGTGGAGGGCGGTCGAGTCCGTACGACTGCCGTCGCCGTCGCCGTTGTCCAGGATGACGAACCGGGTGAGTTTGGGCAGCCGGGTACGCAGCAACTCCCCGTCGCTGGAGGCGAGTACGGTGGCCAGGTCACCGGTGTCGCGGGAGAGCAGCAGTTCCACGTACTCCAGCCGGATCCCCGACTCGCGGCAGAACAGCTGGTACACCGTGTCCGGGCTGAGGACGAACCGCTTCGCCTGCCGGTAGCCGAGGGTGACGTACAGGCCGGCGAGGAACGCGCAGCGGCGCTCCACCTCGGGTGCCATGTCGGGCTCGCCGCCGAGCAGGGTGGCGCTTGCGGTGGCGGTGAACCAGACCAGCACGTCCACCAGTCTGCGGACCGCCAGCAGGCCGTCCTCCTCGCAGATGTCGTAGCCGTCGTGGGTGGAGCGGTTGCGCAGTCGCCGGATGTCGTCGAGCGCGTCCAGGACCGTACTGCTGCGGATGTACGGGCGGCAGCGCTTGACCAGGTCGTTCAGGGCCTTCGTCGCGGGGTCGCCCTCGATGCCGTGGTGGCGCCACAGCTGCTTGAGCAGCTTCTCGGTCAACTTCCCCACCAGGGCGATCGCGTTCTCGGGGTAGCCGTCATCGAGGGACTTCAGGGGGCGCTCCAGGTCGAGACCCAGGCGGTCGGCGATGCGTGCGTGGTCGTCGAGTTCACCGCGCAGGCGCTGCAACCGTTCGTCCACCCGCGCGCTCATCCGCGCACCCCGCTCCGCCGGCCGAGGATGAACACGAACCGGTCGGGGAAGACCAGTACGGGCTCAGGATGGGCGGCGCGCATCTCCTCGATGCCCTGTTCGATCTCGCTGTCGCTGAACGTGGAGAGCAGGGACATGTAGCGGCCGCGGACCATCCCGAAGTACTTCTCCCGGTCGATACGCAGCTCGTGCTCGACATGGCTCAGGCCGACCTCCAGCCCCGCAGCCTGCAACTGCCCCTCGATCACGGCCGGGTCGGGCTGCAGCTCCTCGAAGCGCGTGAGCGCCGCCTCGAACAGCGGGTAGCCGATGGCCGCTGGGAGCATCGCTATCAGCAGACCCCCCCCGTTACCTTCTTCGTGGCTCCGCAATGGGGCCTCCGGCCTTCGGGTCC